>CAZAHQ010000064.1:0-11864 GCA_964484415.1 uncultured Acidobacteriota bacterium
CCACAACGTGGCGCTCTTGACCGATCCGGTGTGGGCCAAGCGGGTTGGTCCAATCGGTTTTGGTCCGGCGCGGGTTCGCGACCCGGGCCTGGCGTTCGATCACCTACCGCGCATCGACGCCGTGTTGCTCTCGCACAATCACTACGACCACATGGACCTGTCGAGCCTCGCGCCCATCACACGCGAGCATGGCGCCACGATAATCACGCCACTGCAGAACGGGCAGTACTTGAAGCGGCGCGGGATCGAACCGGCGATCGAGCTGGATTGGTGGCAGAGCCGGCAAGTGAGCGACGCGGCGATCACCTTGGTGCCGGCGCAGCATTGGTCCAATCGCCTGTTGATTGCGCGCAACGTCGCGCTGTGGGGCGGGTTCATGCTGCAGGTGGAAGGGAAGTCGATCTACTTCCCGGGCGACACTGGCTATTGGCAGCGCCTGTTTCTCGAATTGCGCGAGCGATTCGCACCGATCGACCTAGCGCTGTTGCCGATCGGCGCATATGAGCCACGTTGGTTCATGCAGTCGATGCACATGAACCCGGACGACGCCGTGCGCGCGTTCATCGACATGGGGGCGACGCGTGCGTTGGGGATGCACTACGGAAGTTGGCAACTGACCGATGAGCCGATCGACGCGCCGATTCGTGCGCTCGAACAGGCGCGCGTGGTGCACGGCGTCGCACCGGAGCGATTCATGCCAGCGACGATTGGCGCGACCGTGATTATCTGAAAACGGTGGGCGCGTTTGCTTGCTTGATCAACGGCCCGACGGCTCGCGTGATTCACGGCTCGACTGCTCGTCTATCGTTCGGCCCGACTAGCCGGCCTGCGACTGATCGAGTTGTTGCAACAACGCCTCGAGTGTGGCCGGCACCGGAATTGGCGCGTTGAGATGTCGCGGCGGCAGATCCTGCATTTCCCCGGTGTGATAAGCGTAGTCGGTCGCGGAGAACTTCAAGCCATGCGCCGTCATGATTGCGACCACCGTATCGCTGCCGTGAATCGTGCCGTTGGCGACAAGCTCTCGTAACCCCGCGAGCGCCACGCCGGAGTTAGGGCAAACCGCGATCCCGGCGCGATCGGCAAGCGCCTTGGCTTCCATCAATGCCGCTTCGCTCACCGACAACACCACGCCGTTGAACTCTTGCACCACGCGTTTGGCCTTGTCGTGGCTTACCGGTGCGCCGATGCGAATCGCGCTCGCCTGGGTGGGGTTCGCGATGACATGCAGCTTGTGTTGAAAGCCGCTGCGGTAGCTTTGATAGAACGGGTCGGCGGCTGCGGCTTGTACGCCCGCGATGCGCGGCAAACGGTCGATCAACCCCAAGGCGTGCGCCTCACGCAGACCCTTGCCGAGCGCCGAAAGATTGCCGGCGTTTCCGACCGGAATCACGAACCAGTCGGGAACCTTCCAACCGAGCTGCTGCACCGCCTCGATGCCGATCGATTTTTGCCCCTCGATGCGCAGCGAGTTCATCGAGTTGAGCAGGTAGATCGATCGTTGCGTGCAGAGCTGTTGCACCAACCGCATGCAACCGTCGAAGTCGGTGTCGAGCGCCAGCGTCAGCGCGCCGTAAGCAATCGCTTGTGTCAGTTGCTCGCGGCTGATCTTGCCTTGTGGCAAAAAGACCACGCCGCGCATCCCCTCGACCTCGGCCGCGTAGCCAGCCATCGCGGCGGACGTATCGCCGGTCGAAGCGCACGCGACGGTCCTCATCCCCAAATGACGCGCCCACGAGACGCCGGCTGTCATGCCACGATCTTTGAACGAAAGCGTGGGGTTCTCGCCCTCGTGCTTGAGATACAGCGATCGCAAGTTGAAGGCGCGGGACAACGCGTCGGTGCGATAGAGGTTGGTGTTTCCTTCGGGCTTGCTGACGATCTGATCGAGCGGTAGCTGGGGAAGTATCAGCTCGTGATAGCGCCACACGCCGGACCGATGCGGTCCCTCGGTGATGGTGCGTCGGCGATCGAACATGTCTCGCAGGCCAGGGTGCTGGGCACGAACTCGCTCGAGATCATGCTGCACTTCCAAGATGTAGCCGCATTCGCAGTGGTAGCGAACGTCATGTGTGTCGTACCGCTTGCTGCAGGCGATGCACTGCAACCACGAGATGCTGCTCATTGAGCACGCGCTCCCTGCATCGAGATCGGTGAGATCAGCGCGGTGGCGGGCACGTCGTGTCGCGCAAATGACGCCACCATCGCGGCACCGATCCGCTCGGCCTCGCCGCGCGATCGGGCCGCAGCCAGCATGGTGGGGCCCGAGCCGCTGATGACGCATCCCAGCGCGCCGCTCTCTTGGGCAGCCGCCTTGACGTCATCGTAGCCGCGGATCAACACGGCGCGGCGCGGCTCGACGATTCGATCGACCAGCGCGCGCGAGAACAGTTCCGAGTCGCCCGACGTGAGCGCCAGGATCAGGTTGGCGCTATTGGCCCACCCGAGTATGGCTTCGCTCAAGCTGATCTCCTTGGGCAGCACCGCGCGCGCCTCGCGGGTCGGCACATGCAATTCCGGTGTAACCACGGCGAACATCAGCGCCAGCCGCGGCTCGAACCGTGCCACTTGCGGCGGCGAGCCTGGCGTGACGATTACGAATCCGCCCGTGAGCGACGGCGCCACATTGTCGGCATGTCGCGCCCCCGAAGCGACCGCTTCACCGTCGAGCGCTGCGGCGAGCAACTCATCGTTGTTCGGAATGCGGCCACCGACTCGAGCAATCACCAATGCCGCGGCCTTCGCACCGGCGACGGCGCTGGCGGCACTGCTACCGAGCCCGGAGCAGAACGGCATCCGCTTCTCGAGCACGAGCTCCAACCCAAGCTCCGACGCGCGTGCCGAGTCGGCATTCCACACCGATGCTGCCGCCACCGACGCGGTGTTGCGTGAGGCTTCCAGCGGCAACCCTTCACTGCGGCCGCGGATCTCGAGCAGTCGAACCCCGGGCGTTGACGACGCGCGCGCCTGCACGACATCGCCCAACCCTTCCAGCGCAAACCCGAAGCAATCGAAACCCGGCCCCAAATTCGACGTCGAAGCGGGTGCGAAGGCGTTGCACCAGGAGTGACTCATAGCCCACGTCCGATCTTGAGAATGTCGCCGTAAACGCCGGCGGCTGTCACCTCGGCGCCGGCGCCCGGGCCGCGAATCACCAACGGATTGTCGCTGTAGCGCTCGGTTCGAAACACCAACAAGTTGTCGGGCCCATCAAGTTGCGCCAACGGACTGCTCAATGGAATCTCGCGCAGCCCCACATCGACCGACGTCGGTCGAATCTCGGCCACGAAACGGAGCACGGCGTTGTTGCGTCGCGCCGCGTCGACCCGCTCGGCCATCGGGGCATCGAGTGTCGGCAACGCTTCCATGAAGGCACCGACGCTTGGGAGCGCCATGAGCTCGGGGGTCACCAGGCCCACCAGCGCGATATCGCTCATCTCCAGCGTCATGCCGATTTCACGCGCGATGATCAACGCCTTGCGCGCCACATCCACACCCGACAGATCGTCGCGTGGGTCGGGCTCGGTATACCCCAACGATTTCGCTTCACGGACGATCTCCGAGAAACGCTGGCCTTGCATCAATCGGCTGCAGACGAAGCCGAGCGTTCCCGACAGGCAGCCGCTGATCCGATCGACCTCGTCGCGCGTCGCGACCAGGTCTTGCAGCGTCGATAGCAGCGGCAAGCCGGCACCGAACGTTGTTTCGAAGTGATAGCCCAACCCCTTGCGCCGCGAGAGCGCACGGATCTCGCGATAGACATGGCCCGGCCCCGCTACCGGTTTCTTGTTGGCGGTCACCACGTGCAGGCCGGCCTGCAACGCCGCTCGGTGGAGCGGGCCTGTCTCCTCAGCGGTCATGTCCAAGAGCGCCACATCCAACCGGCGTGAGCTGGCGACTATCTCGATCAGTGCCGTGTCGTTGGGGCGTGGTTGAGCGCCCAACGTGTCGAACGCGGCGCCGTCGGCGATCGCGGTGAGCGTTGTGTCGTCCAGACCGTGGGGGTCGAACAGCATCTGATTGCGACCGGCAACGCCGATCACGCGCACCGTCATGGTTGAGTGCTCCACCAAGCGTTGACGCCCCTTCAAGAGCTGCCGCAAGAGTGTTCGCCCCACCAAACCCTTGCCCAACAAGAAAACGTGGATGTCGCGCGTCAACCCGAAGCGGGTGTGGATCGCGCCGACCGCTCGAGCAATATCGCACTCGTCGACGACAGCCGAGATGTTCAGCTCGGATGAGCCTTGTGCAATCGCCAGCACGTTGATGCCGGCGCGACCGAGTGCGGTGAACATCGCTTGACTCACACCCGGAATGCCGCGCATTCCTTCGCCGATGATCGCGACGATTCCCACCGGCTCCTTCACGTCGATGCTCTCGATCTCGCTGCGCATCCGTTCCAGCTCGAACTCTCGCTCGAGTTCAGCGACCACACGGCGGCCATCGCTGCGTTTGCAGACAAACGAGATGTTGTGCTCGGAACTGGCTTGCGAGATGAGATAGACGTTGACGCCGGCGCGCGCCGCCGCCCCGAAGCAGCGAGCCGCAATCCCCGGGACGCCGACCATGCCGTTTCCTTCCACCGTCACCAGCGCAAGATCGGCAATCGACGAAACGGTCTTGACCGGTCCGGTAGTGCTTTCGGTGGCGGGTCCAACCACGGTTCCGGTTGACTCCGGTCGAAACGAGTTCTTCAAGACGATCGGAATCTGCTGTCGCACCGCCGGCGCAATCGTCCCCGGGTGCAAGACCTTCGACCCGAAGTACGCCATCTCGGCCGCTTCGCGATACGAGACCTGTGTGAGGAGCCGCGCCTCGGGCACGACGCGTGGGTCGGCGGTGAGCACGCCATCGACATCGCTCCAAATCCAAATCGCCTCGGCGTCGAGAAACGCGCCCATCAACGCGCCGGACAAATCGCTCCCGCCGCGACCGAGCGTGGTGGTCACACGGTCCTGCGTGGCGCCGATGAAACCGGTCACCACCGGAACAAGCCGTTCGAGATGCGGGAGCAGCGCTTGACGTGTCAGCGCGCGGCTGGCGGTTTCGTCGGTGCGTGCACTCCCGTGCACCGCATCGGTGCGCACGAACTGTCGCGCATCGAACGGCTCGGCCTCGCCACCTTCGGCGCGGACCGCTGCCGCCACCAAGGGTGCGGCCAATCGCTCACCGAACGACGAGACCAGGTCGAGCGAGCGCGGCGTGAGATCGCTCAGCAAACGAATCCCGTGACAGACCTGCTCGAGCTCCATCAGCAACTCGCGCAGCGACCCGAGCAACGCCTCGCGTCGTGCGCCCGGGTCGGTGAGCGTTTCGGCCGCTTCGAAGTGGCGGCGTCGAAGATCGCCCAACCCGGCCTCGACCGCACTCGTGTTGCGATCGCGCGCTGCGTGCGCAACGGCGATCAACGCATCGGTGACCTTGGTCATTGCCGAGGTCACCACCACGACCGGTGTCTTGCTGCGCTCGGCCAGAACCAACCGCGCCACATGACGCATACGAGCGGCGTCACCTACCGATGTGCCGCCGAACTTCATCACCAGCATCGTCGATCCCTCGGCCCGAGAAGATAGGCGCGCCGGAACTGCGGCGCCTGCTACCGACTGAGGCCCTGATTACAACCGATATCCGGGCCTGAGATTGCTCGCAGCCCGCGGTCGAAGCTTTCAGCCGGCTCGCGGCACGCGCCTGCCGTGGACTCGCGACCACCACACCAAGTGCGGTGTCGACGATAACCCCCAACAGATGCCCGAGGTGGCCGGTTTCGACCAAGTCGACGGCGCGGCGGCCGAGGACGTGGGGTAGCGAACCGACAGATCGCGCCAGCCGCAGCCCAAGCCGGTTCCTGGCTGCGTTCACCGTGGTCGGGTCCGCGAGAACTCGGCGTCTGGAGCCGAACAACGCCTGGCTACTGTGCCGCTTCTCCGGTCCGCTCTCTCAAGTCTGGCGGCAAGCGTCCGATGGAGTAGGCGCCGTGTGGATTTGTTCGGAGGCAGCCGTGACCGAGCGGGATACCTCAAGCATCGCGAGACCCGCCCGCATCGCAGCGCGCGGGTCGCTCCAACGAGTGCGGCAGCGACTGATCGTCGTCGTTGCGGCCGCCTGCGTTGTCGCGATCATGCCAGAGCTGGCACGCGCCCAGAGCGACCCGACTCGCACCGAGATCCACGGGTTCGGTACGTGGGCTTATGGGCGGACCGACTTCAACTCTTACCAGGCAGGTCTCCCCGATGGCGACTATCGCAGTTCAGAGTTCTCACTCAACCTATCGCACGCGATCAACGATCGGATGCGCGTGGTCGGACAACTCTTCTTCGTCGAGTCGGCGGAGGGGCCCGAATCGGAGATCGACTATGCCTTCGCGGAATGGCGAGTATCCGACAAATTGAAGTTGCGCATCGGCGAGGTGAAGTTGCCGTTCGGGATCTCCACGGAGTTGTTCGATGTCGGGACGCTGCGGCCGTTCGTTCGACTCCCACAGGCGATCTACGGCCCAATCGGTTTGGTAGCAGAGTCGTTCAAGGGAGTTGGCATTTCCGGTACATGGATCTCCCGCCGTGGATGGAGCCTCGATTACGACGGGTTCGTCGGCGGGATCGAGCCCGAGGCACGGGAGTTACCCACGGTGTCGCCGGACGACGCTCCCGAAGACACCGAAGCCGTTAGCACAAAGGTCAACGACGTGATCGGCGCCCGTATCACGGCATCATCGCCGGTCGATGGACTCAAGTTCCTGGTCTCTGCGTACGCGGGCGACAAGATGGCGGCTGGTCGACAGACTGCCAGCGCAGTCGGAGCGGAGTACCTCGCAAACGGGTGGTCGGCCAGATGTGAATACGCACGACTCGATGTGCACGAAACGCGTCGAGTCAGCGCCGGATACATCGAGGTCGCTCGCATGCTGAGCGATCATTGGCAGGTGGCGGTTCTCTACGACAAACTCCACGAGTCACAGAGCGAGGTCGGAGTCGCGCTTTCGCCTGAGCTGTTGCAACACAAGGAACGCGCTCTCAGCCTCAACTACTGGTTCAGTCCTGGTCTCGTGCTCAAACTCGCTTGGCACCTTGTCGACGGGAACCGGATTGCAGCGCCCCTGGGCGAAGCTCCACTGGATGCGCCCGAATCAGATCCCCTGTCGTCACGAACGCGCCTGCTCCAGTTCGGCGCACAGTTCTCATTCTGATGTTCAGTCGACGCTCATGGACCGCTCTCACTTGCCTTCCACTCGTGGCGAGCGTCGCGATACTCGCCGCGAGCACCAGCCGGGCCGGAACGCCGTTCGTCGTGATTGTCGAGTCGTCGACGCCGGTTAGCAGACTGACTCGCTCCGAGCTTTCGCGGCTGCTGCTCAAGAAAACGACGACCTGGCCCGGGGGTGCACCGGTCCACCCCGCCGATTTGCGCGACGACTCGGAGTTGCGTGCCGAGTTCACGAACGAAATTCACGGAAAGCCGGTGGGGGCTGTCAAGAGTTATTGGCAGCAAATGATCTTCTCCGGACGAGACGTCCCGCCGCCGGAGTTCGCCAGCGATGACGAGGTGGTCGCGTATGTCCGCTCACACCCCGGGGCGATCGGGTATGTCTCTGCAGATGTGGGCGCCAAAGGTATTGAAGGTGTGAAGCTGATAACCATCGACGCCGCCGCGCTTTCGAAGTAGTAGCGGATCTTTGATGGCGCAAATGAAGCTCAAGTATCGGATGGGGCTTCTGCCAGCCTTGATGCTTGTCGGGTTGCTTGCGAGTTTCTTGGCCCAACTTGCGCTCGACTCACGCGAAGCAGCGGTGCTGAACCGAATCCACTCCGGCTACTACCCGACCCTCGAAGTGAGTCGCAGGCTCGAAGAAGGGCTCGCTCACGTTCAGCAAAGGCTCGCTGACGCGGTCGCTGCCATGGATGAGGACAAGCTCGCGGAAGCAGACCAACTCGCTGCGAGGCTGCTCGAGTCCATCTCCTCGAGTCGACATCTCTCGGTCTTCGAGCCAGAAACGCTCGATCGCCTGGCTCAGGGTTTCGACGATTACTTCAAGATCGCGAGAGCAACAACTCTGCGGATGATCTCTGGAGAGACGGGCGAGTCGTTGGTCACACAACTAGAGCGCATGACGAAACGGTACAACCAGGTGAGTGCCTTGCTCGAGGCCAACACCGAGCGCCAGCGGATCGGTGTCGAAGCGGGGTTTGTTCATGTGCATAGGCTCCAGCGCATCGGTCGCTCGCTGAGCGCAGCAATCGCCCTCTTGTGTTTCGCGCCCTTGGCTTGGGCCTCGTACGTACTTGCGACCTCACTGACGCATTCTCTCGAAGAGACCGCCGCCGCAGCCGACCGCTTGTCGCGAGGAGAGCGCACCGCTCGCGTGCGAGCATCCAGTACGTTCGAGGTAGCTACCCTCGCCGATGCCTTCAATCGAATGGCCACCGATCTTCAAACGTACGAAACATCTTTGATCGATGCACGAGTCCGTGCCGAGTCCGCGACTAGGCTCAAGTCCGAGTTCTTGGCGAACATGAGTCACGAAATACGTACGCCGATGAACGGAGTCATCGGGATGAATGGGCTCCTCCTTGATACCGATCTGTCACCCGAGCAGCGGGAGTACGCGATGACAGTGCGGACCTCTGCCGAAGCACTGCTGACTGTACTCAACGACATCCTCGACTTCTCGAAGGTAGAAGCCGGGCGACTCGAGCTGGACCTGATCCCATTCGACCTGCGGGCGACAGCGGACGATGTGCTGGAGGCGCTGGCACACAAGGCCGAAGAGAAGAACCTCGAGTTGGTCGCACGATACGGGCCGAAGGTACCCCAGTTCCTGATCGGCGATCCAGGGCGCATTCGACAGATTCTCTTCAATCTGTTGGGGAACGCACTCAAGTTCACGCACCGTGGTGAGGTAGTTCTCTCTATCGACGCCGAGGATGAGTCGGACGACAAGTCGTTGCTCACCTTCCAGATTCGGGATACGGGAATCGGCATCGCACCGGAGTCCTGCGAAAAGATATTCGAGAAATTCTCACAGGCTGACGGCTCGATGACACGACGGTACGGTGGGACCGGCCTAGGGCTCGCAATCACCAAGCAGTTGGTCGAGCTGATGGGCGGGACGATTCGCGTCGAGAGTGTCTTCGGAGAAGGTTCCTGCTTCGAGTTCACACTTCACCTGACCCGTACTGCAACGCCGCAGCCCGCGGCTGTTCCGAGCGCCGATCTGAACGGTGCCCGGGTGTTGATCGTCGACGACAACCAGACGAATCGTCGCGTGCTCGAGGAACAGGTC
This sequence comes from uncultured Acidobacteriota bacterium, assembly GCA_964484415.1. GTDB lineage: Bacteria > Acidobacteriota > Polarisedimenticolia > J045 > J045 > JANNUT01. Next base: position 9,278 of record CAZAHQ010000064.1, read on the forward strand.
GCGAGTTGGGGGATGAAATCGAGTTCGGTCGAGTCCGGCGTTGCCGCGCTCGAAGCGCTTCGATCCGCAAGCGCAACTGGGAATCCGTTTCAGGTTGCGCTGCTCGACTTCCAGATGCCGGGGATGGACGGTGAAGAGTTGGCGCAGGCGATCAAGACCGATCCGCAGATACGCGAGACGGTGTTGGTGATGCTGACGTCACTCGGCAGGATGGGCGAAACCAACCGCCTTCGTGCGCTCGGCGTAGCGGGCTATCTCGTCAAGCCGGCGCGCGCCCCGGAACTTCAGCGCGTGCTTGTCAGTTCCTTGGGGGTGAGGCACTCCCACGTCGACGCAGGTCCAGTGGCTGAGCGTAGCGGCCCATCGAGCTTCACTGTTTTAACGATTGAATCGGGCGAAGCGCTGCGCGCCCGTGTGCTTGTCGTGGAGGACAACATCGTGAATCAAAGGCTCGCCGCCCGTTTGCTCCAGAAGCTGGGGTGCAGTGTCGATGTTGCCGCTGACGGGGGTGAGGCTGTGGAGATGGCGGCACGGATTTCCTATGACGCGATTCTCATGGACTGCCAGATGCCGGAGATGGACGGTTACGAAGCGACGGCGCAAATTCGCAACAACGAGTTCGGTGGACGTCGAGTTCCGATCATTGCATTGACAGCGAACGCAATGCAGGACGATCGAGAGAAGTGCCTGCGTGCGGGGATGGACGACTATCTGAGTAAGCCGGTGCGCCCCCAGGATCTTGCCGCGACGCTCAAACGATGGCTGCTCGGGACGAGGGTCGTCTCACCGACCTAGAGTAAGGATCCCGCCAACTCGATGAGCGCGGCGATCGGTACGCAACACCTCAACCAGATCCAAAGAGCGCAGATGCCACGGACCTGACTGAGTTCAGATCGCCCGTAGAGATCATCGAAAGCTGGGACGCTGCTACTCATCGAGAGCGAGCTCTGCAGCGTCGAATCCCGAACGCCAGCCCTCCGTCCTCCGTCTCATCGCGTTCGCCCCTCTGGCCAGAGTATCGGTCACCGATTCCTGCTGACTCGAACCCAGTGGCGCCTCAGCGTCTGTGCCTCACGCGCACAAAGAACTCCCTCTCGAACTGATTGTCGGGCAAAAAGAAACGGGGCGGCGGCCGCATCGGCCCACCGCCCCGAGAGCTGCTCATCGACTGACTACAGGCCGGTGAGTCTCACACCGCCGGCCGAGGTCGAGATTCGCAATGTCGCGCCGCCACGGTTGAGTTTCCCCTGCAGCTCATCGCGATCGTTGGTTCCTTGGAACGCCGCCCCGAGGTCGTTTTGGACTCGGCCGGCGGAGGTCTCGGCAATCAGCGTGAGATCGACCGTCGTGTCGAGAGCGACGTTGATGCCGCCGCCTGAGCTTTCGATCGAGCCACCCTTTGCATTTCCCTTGGCCAGGGTCACATCGACGCCGCCACCACTGGTGTGCGCATCGACCACACCGCCCGCGCCTTCGATCTGAATCGGCCCGCCCGAGGTTTCGGCACGCAGGTCTCCGCTGATCGACTTGACGCTAATCGGTCCGCCGCTGGTGTGCAGGCTCGCGGTGCCGTCGATCTTGCTGGCATCGATCGGCCCACCCGACGTTTCGGCGTCGACCTTCCCGGCGATGTCGCTGATGGTGATCGGCCCGCCCGAGGTGTGCAGCGTGATGGCACCCTTGAGCGACGAGGCGCTCACCGGTCCGCCCGACGTATCGCAATCGAGCGTGAGCTCGCGCGGAACCTCGAGCTTGAACTTCATGTTGGGCCCGCGCTCCATCATGCGACCCCAAAAGCCCCAGCCGCTCCCTTTGCGTTCGAGCTGAATCGCGACCGAGTCCGGCTTGATGTTGTACGTGACGACGAACTTCGCATCGAAATCACTGATGTCGGCAGTGAGCAACAGGTGAACCGTTTTGCGGTCGCTGCCCACGACCTCGATCGACCCTTCCGAGGTGTCGACCGTCACGGTGCCGGTGGCGGCTAACGGCCACTCTTTTTCAATCCGGGTCGCGGCCAGGGACGAAGCGGCATAGACCACGATGGCGATGACGATCACAATCAATCGAGCGCGGATGGCGTACATGGGCGGTTCCTCCGACGAGAGTCGCCATTACAAACGGGCGCCCCTGGAAAATGTTACGCGCCTAATCGCCGAGAAAGTTGACCAGGGCCCCGGTCGAAATCGGACCCCAGCCCAGGCCCCTCGAATAGGTGAATCCCCACAGCCCGCGGTTTACTCTGGCGGTCCATTCGGTGAAACGGATGCCCCCCCGAAGCATCAGAGGAGCAGATGAAAACTCCTATCCTCCTACTGGTCACCCTCCCAGTCCTGGGCCTGGCTGTCTCCGGATGCAATCTCAAGCCTTCGGAGGCAGCCCCCCCTACCCCCGAGAAACCAACCATGACCACGACGGCACGCCGGGTCGTCAAGACCGAAGAAGAGTGGAAGAAGATCCTCACCCCCGACCAGTTCTACGTCATGCGCAAGGCCGGCACCGAACGCGCCTTCACCGGCAAGTTCTGGGACAACCACGCCAAGGGTGTCTACGTTTGCGCCGGCTGCGCCACGCCGCTGTTCTCCAG
>CAZAHQ010000065.1:0-11662 GCA_964484415.1 uncultured Acidobacteriota bacterium
AAGGATTCTCAGCGCGCACGGGGGGGTGGTCAAGGGCGCAAGCGCCGAGCGTCGGCGTCTGGTCGAGCAAGTTCATCGTGAGCGGACGGTGCGCGAGCAAGCGCTAACGGAACTGCGCCGCGCCGGCGAGCAACTGCAAGCGATTCTCGGCGATCAGCCCGACGCTCAGCCGGTCACTCTGGACATCACGCGCTTTCGTGGGCTGCTGACACCGCCGGCCGGCAAGCTGGTGCGCGGTTTCGGTGATCGAGTCGATGCTCGATTCGGGACGCGGCTGCCGCACCCGGGCTGGGACGTCGAGTTGCCGTTCGGGGCGAGGGTCGATGCGGTGTTCGACGGGCGCGTCGTATTCGCGGATTGGTTCCGTGGATACGGGTTGACGGTGGTGCTCGATCACGGACACGGCATCCACTCGGTGTATGCGCATCTCTCCGCGATCACGGCGCCCTCGGGTGCGACGCTGAGCAAAGGGGAACCTCTCGGCCGCGTGGGCGACACAGGGTCGTTGGAAGGGGTCGGCTTGTACTTCGAGCTGCGTCAGAAGGGGAAGGCGATCGATCCCGCCGACTGGTTTGCTCACCGCTCGAACGTAGAAAGGTAACGAGATGACCGATCCAGGACTCTTTCTCGTCGACGCCATCCTTCGTCAACTCGATCTGGAAGCGACTCGCGTGGTGAAGGAGCCTCGTGGTTTCTTGTGGTGGGGCGGTGGTTTGGCGCAGCGCGTCTGGGCCGATGAACCGTTGCGCGGCAGCGAGCTGACACTCGGTCGCGTACACCTGCGTACCGACATGCTGCGCGGCTTCAAGGCTCGGCGCGACGACCTCGAAGAGCTGCAACTGTCGATGGACGACTTGGCGCTCTGCGGCATGGTGCAAGGCGACGATCCGGCGCGCGCACAGTTGCAGTTGACGGCGAGTCTTTATTGTTCCGAAGCCGACTCCGAGTGGCAGCGGCGGGTCGCGCCGTTCGCGTGCAGTCTGCAGTCGGGGATTGCACACCGCATCTCAGGGACGCTGGCGCTGTTGGTAGAGGCTGAGCCCGATCTCACCGCGCCCGCGACCGGCGAGATCACCCGCGGTGACGAAACATTGCTAGGGATCGAGGAGACGGTGGTGCGCCCTCTGGGTGAGGGTGAGAGCGCCTGGGAGCCGGCGGTCTTGGCACAGGTCGCTTCGATTGCGATTGAGAAACTCCTCAAGGCCCAAGTCAAGAATCACGACGGCGTGCTGACCGCGGCTCTGCCGTTTGGCGAGAGCGATGAACCTGCCCTGCTGGTGATCGAACCGACGCGCCGGCACCCGTTTCTTGGCGCCGGCGTGTGGTCGTGGCTGCTGCTGCCGAGCGAAGTGACTCCCGAACCTTCGATGACGATGATTCTGGCGCTCAACACAGCGGAGCAGCGCAGTTCCACGGGCGCGCACTTCCTTGGTTCGTGGACTGAGCACCGTAGTCAACTCGCCTATCAGGTGTTTCTACCCAACGCGATCTTCGCTCCCGGCGTGCTCGAGCCTGTGGTGTTGTCGCAGGCGGTCAGAGCGCAGTGGGCCGCAGCCTTCCTGGGTGCAGCGTTCGAAGACTAGTGTCGGGAGTCGGGACTTCGCGCCACTCTCTCGACAGAATGCGAGCGGTCCGAAGCCGGAGCCGCCCGCACCTCGCTCGCGAACTACAGGTCGTCGCTTGCCTTCGGAATCGAACCCAACGAAGGGCCGTTGGCGTTGGCACCGATTCGTTCGAGGTCCTTGGGCTTGTAACCAACGCCGTTCTTGACGACCAGCTCGACACTGTCGGTGTTCTCGATCCGTTCCAGCGGGTTCTTTCCGAGAACCACGAAATCGGCCAGTTTGCCGGGTTCGATCGAACCGAGATCGTGGTCGAGACCGAGGGTCTTGGCAGGTGACAGCGTCGCGACTCGCAGCGCCTCCAACGGTGACATGCCGCCTTGCACGAACCCCCAAATTTCCCAGTGCGGCCCGAGCCCTTGCAACTGACCGTGACCACCGAGACAAACCGTTCCACCGGAGTCGACCACGCGTTTCGCACCGGCTGCCACGTTGATGTGATGCCAGTCCTCCTCGGGGATCATCTCGCGACGACGGGACTTGCTATCGATCACCCCTTGCGGGGTGACGCTCAGCAGCCGCTCGTTCTTCCAAACGTCATAGTGCTGATAGAACCATTTCTCGCCTGACGGTCCGCCGTAGGCTACCAACAGCGTCGGCGTGTAACTGGTTTTGCTCTTGCCCAACAACGTCACGACATCTTTGTAGAGCGGCGCCATCGGAAGTGCGTGTTCGATGGTGGTGTGGCCGTCCAACACGAATGACAGATCCATTTCCAGATCACCGCCACCTTCAGGGACGACCATCATGTTCAACTCACGTGCCGCCTGGATGATCCACTGCCGAACATCGCGCCGTGGCTGCATGTACGACTTGACGCTGAACGCGCCCAACGTTTTGAGACGCTGCAGGTGATGACGCGCATCGTCGAGACTGTCGATCACGGCGCCGTTGGCGTCGTCGGCACCGTAAAGAATGTAGCCGGTCGAGAAGATCCGGGGGCCAGGCACCAGCCCCGCTTCTACCATCTCAGCTTGGCCAAATACCTCCTGCGTGCTGGCCGACGGGTCGTGCGTCGAGGTCACACCGTAGGCGAGGTTGGCTAGGTACTTCCAGGGACGCTGCGGGAAGACATCGAGTGTGGAGTAGTGCAAGTGCGCGTGTTCGTCGAACAGACCTGGAATGACCGTCTTGCCATTGAGGTCGACCACGGTGGCACCGGCCGGCAGCGTGACCGCGTTCGATGCGCCGACCGCCTTGATCCGATCGTTCTCCACCACGATCGTCCCAGCGGCGATGACCTCGTCTCCCTTCATCGTGATCAGCCGCGCGTTGGTGTACGCGACGGTTCCTGAGGGCTTCTCGCGCGGCAACGTAAGCGTGATTTCGGTCACCTCCGGCTGCGGCAACCCCGGCTTGTCGTCTGCTTTCTTGTCAGCGGCCTTTGCGCTCGATGCTTTTCCGCTCGGCTTTGCGACATCGGCCGGTGCCGGGCTTGGATCGGGGAACGCTTTGGCAAGCGCGAGACGGTAGTAGTTGGGTCCGTAACTCCAACTGATCGTGTCGGCCCCTTCGGCCCAACCGACCCACTCGCCGCCGTTCTCCGTCAGCTTGGCGACCGGGAAGGCACCCCCACCGGTGGCGACGTCGATCGGGCCTTCACCAGCTTCCGGCAGCGCTGTCACATAAACGTTGTGTCGTTCTCGATAGACCACCCACTGCTCGTTGGGCGAAACGGCGGCTTCCTCGGCGGGACCGAACTGCAGCCGTTTGCGCTTGTCGGTGCCGTCGAGTTTCACCGAGACCAACTGAGCGGAGGGAATTGAGAGCGGTTTGGCGTCCGGATCGTCCTCGACAAAGTAGACACGATCGCCCTTCGCGTTGAACGATGGTCGCGGTGTGCGCCGATTGGGGCCACGGACCGCTGTGGCGATGACCAGTTGTGCCGCTCCTCCCTCGGCGGAGACAAGTCGAACCTCGTGCCACAGCTCGTCGGAAAGATCGTGATCGCGCATCGCTGCGCCGCTGCTGGCCACATAGACGACCTGCGTACCGTCGGGCGAAAAGGCCGGGTTGACGTATTGGCCGGGTACACGTGTGAGCCGTTTGGCGATGCCGCCGGCGGCCGGGATCACAACGACGTGACCACCTTGCGTGTCGTTCCACGTGGTGAACACGATTCGCTTGCCGTCCGCGGAGAAGGTCGGCGCGTACTCGAAGTCCTGGGCAGCGGTGAGCCGTTGCGGGGTGCCGTTGGGAAAGTCCATGCCGTACAAATGACCGGCGGCGGAGAACACGAGGCGTTTGCCATCCGGCGACATCGCCGGCCAGCGAATCACGCGTAGCCGCACCGGGTCGGTTCCCAGTCTTTGCGGCGAACGAACCGCCTCGGTGACCGTTTGATCGACCTGCGCGCTGAACGGAATCGGTGTGCGCGAACCGTCGCTGACGTTGTAGCGCCAGATCTTGCCTTCCGCGGTGGCGACGATCGAATTGCCATCGGGCATCCACGCGTAGCCGGGGAAGGTGCCGTGAAACGAAAACCCTTCTTGATTGTCGCGGGTGAGTCCCTCGGCGACGCGCTTGATTCGGCCGCTGGCCAGATCGAGTAACTCGAGCATGGTGGTTGCTCGAACGCGTCTGACGAAGGCCAGCGTCGATCCATCGGGTGAGACGGCGGGTGCCGCGCATCCGCCGAATTCGCCGGTCAGCGGAGTGGTTTGCCCGTTGCGCCGATCGAACCGCTTGAGTTGCCAGATTCCTTCGTTGGGATCGCGGTCGTAGCGATAGCGCGCCTCGCGACTCGAGAAGTAGACGAACCGACCATCTTTCGAAAACACCGGATCGGCAGCGTCGGGTTGCTCGCTCTTCTTGGTGAGCGCCGCGCCCTCGCCCCCCTTCAGATGCCACAGCCACAACTCGACGGTGCCAAGCGAGCTGACATCGGTCAATCGTTTGCGACCGATCAAGTACTGTCCGTCAGGTGACCACGCCGGACTGCTGACGGTGCGCTTCTTCTCTTTGCTGATCTGCCGGCAGTTGGCACCGCTACGATCACAGACCCACAGGTTTTCCAGCCCATCGCGATCGGACGCGAATGCGATCGACTTCCCATCGGGGCTGAAGCGCGGCTGCACATCGTAAGCCGGCCCACTGGTGATCCGGGTTGCCGCGCCCCCTTCGATCGGGAGCGTATACAAATCGCCGAGCAACGAGAAGACGATCTGTTTGCCACTGGGGTCGACATCGAGCGCCAGCCACGTCCCTTCATCGGTTGAAAACGAGAGCGCCGTGGACGGTCCATGCGGCGCATCGACCTTCCATCCGTCACTGCTTATCGGCGCCGGTTTGGCGTCGGCCGCCGGTTTCGATTTGGCTGCGCCCGCCGGTGAAACGCACACGAGCAACGCGGCCAACGCCGCGACAGTCACGCCAGTCAAACGCATTCAATCACCTCTCTGGCCGTCAATGGCCGCGTGCCTCGAGCCAACGTTCACAATCGATGGCGGCCATGCAGCCCGTTCCAGCGGCCGTTACCGCCTGGCGATAGACCCAATCCTGCGCATCGCCACACGCGAATACGCCTGGGATGTTGGTCAATGAGGTCCCAGGCTTGGTGATGATGTAGCCCGCCTCGTTGAGTTGAAGTTGATCGACGAATAGCTCCGTGTTCGGCTTGTGACCGATCGCTACGAACACTGCATTCGTCGGCATCTGGCTGATCGAGTTGGTCTGCAGGTTCCTGAGGCGCACCGCCTCGACCTTCTGCTCGCCCAGGATCTCTTCAACCGCTGTGTTCCAGATGAACTTGATCTTGGGATTGGCGAGCGCGCGATCCTGCATCGCTTTCGAAGCGCGCAGTGTGTCGCGCCGGTGTACGACAGTGACCTGTTTTCCGAAGCGGGTGAGAAACGTCGCTTCTTCCATCGCGGTGTCGCCGCCACCGACGACCATGATCTCTTGATCGCGAAAGAAAAAACCATCGCAGGTGGCGCAGCCGCTGACGCCGCGTCCCATCAGCCGCTGTTCGGACGGCAGCCCAATCCACTTGGCGGAGGCGCCGGTGGCGACGATCACCGTTTCGGCCAGCAACCGCTCCTGCCCGTCGTACTCGACCTCGAACGGATAGCTCCCGAGGTTGACCTTCGTCGCCAACCCGGGGCGGATCTCGGTCCCGAATCGTGCCGCCTGACCCTTGAACATCTCCATCAAATCCGGACCCATGACTCCCTCAGGAAACCCTGGGTAGTTCTCGACGTCGGTCGTGATCGTCAGTTGGCCGCCGGGTTGGAGTCCTTCGAGCAACACCGGCGCAAGGTTGGCGCGCGAGGCATAGATCGCTGCTGTATAGCCGGCCGGGCCGGATCCGATGATGACTGTCTTATGCGTGCTGGACACAAAACCTCCGCGGGCAGATCGGCAGCGACGGGTCTTTCCGTGCGATCTGCCGAGGTGATGCGCTCAACGCGACCCACTACCAAGCAATCGGTCGGCAAGCGCTGTCAAATTCGGAACCTTCATCGTTACCGTCACATCTTCTGGCAAGGGCTCGCCGCGCCGGTCGATGTACGCCGAGGGGATGCCGAGATCCTCGGCCGCGGCCAGATCGAACTGGGCATAGGCCGAACAATGCAGCAGTTCCTCGGGTTCGAGTTCTCGCTCGTGCAGCAGCGCCAACAGGTGGTCGGGCTCCGGCTTGTAGCACTGCACGTCGTCAGCGGTCACGCGGTGCGTGATCGGCGCGTCGATCGACGACAGCGTCAGTTCGAGATCGGCACGATCGACGTTGGAGAGCACGGCCAACGGCCAGCGCGCCGCGAGTCGACGAAGCGCCGCCGCGGTATCGACAAACGGCGGCCAGCGGCCAATGCTGCCGGCGATCTCCTCGGCTTCAGCCTGCGACAGCGACACGCCCCGCGACTGGGCCCCATCGCGAATCGAGTTGGTCAACAAGTGCCTGTACGGCACGAACTCTTCGAGTTCCTGGAGGCGCTCCCATTCCTCGGCATGGATCGCATCGACCAGTCCGCTGGGGAGCAACTGACCTCGCCGCTTGAGCACACCGAACAACGCTTCGGAGAGGCCCCGATTCCAATCGATCAGCGTCCCGTAGCAGTCGAAGGAGAGGCACCGAATCGAGCGCAGTTCGTTCGGCAGCGCGGTCGAACGGGGGGCCTGATGCGGGGTCGGGCGAGCGCCTGGGCGCGGGTTTCGGTTCATGGCTGGGTCCGTGGAAGGGGCGAGAGTTTGGACCGGCGAGCGGCCGAGAGCAACGCCGCGTCCGGGCGCCCCCGCGATCCCGAGTTGACCAGGCTCTACGCCGGTCCTTACCATCTCCTGCGAGCCGTCTCGCAGGGACGTGTAGGTAGGGGGCCGATCGGTTTGGATTTCCCGGCTTCAATTCTGGTAGTGGACGACAACCGACTCGTACGCGAGTTGGTCCGCGACGCGTTCTTGGAAGCGGGTTTCGCCGTGCTCACCGCTGCCAATGGCAGGGAGGCGCTCGATCGCGTGGCGGAAGAGCGCCCCGACCTGATCATCACCGATGTGGTCATGCCCGACATGGATGGTTGGGCGTTGTGCGACGCCTTGAAGGCTGATGCCCACACACGGGACGTCCCGCTGGTCTTTCTCGCCGGCCAGCGAGAGATCCCTCAACGGATTCGCGGGCTGAAGTCGGGTGCGTACGACTACCTGACCAAGCCGTTCTCGACGGAAGAGTTGTTGCTGCGAGTCAAGCTGATCTTGGAGCGAACCCGGCAAGGGTCGGCCTCAGGAGAAACGCCGCGCGCCTACCTCTCGGGACACACCAGCCATCTTCCGGTTGCCGATCTGGTTCAACTCTTGGCGATGAACGGCAAGACCGGCTGCTTGCGATTGCGCGCCGGCGGCGAGGCGGCGCGCGTGCATTTTCGCCACGGCCGGATCGCGGGCGCTTTCACGGCCAGGACTCGCGGGCGCAAGGCGTTGTTTCGAGTGCTCGGTTGGTCGGAAGCGGACTTTCACTTCGATCCTGTCGATGACCCCACCGTGGGCGAAGAACTCGAAGCCAACACCCAGCGGTTGTTGATGGACGCATTGGTCTCGCTCGACGATCTGGCGCGCCTGCGTGCTGATCTTCCGACCGAGGATCTGCAACTCGAGTTGGGGATGGCGGCGCGACAACTGCTCTCGACGCCCGGTGATGTCAGCCCGGTGGAGTTTGCGGTGCTGCGCTCCTGCCGGGAACGCGCGACGCTTCGCGAGCTGCTCGATCGAATCGAGTCGACCGATCTGGAAATCGCTTCGGCCGTCGTGAAACTGCTGCACAAAGGGGCGGTGCTGCCTTACATGGAAACGGGTGATCTGTTCGATCCGGAGGCCTGAGCCGGACGCTAACACCCGCTGTGCCAAGAATCGTCGACGCGCCCGACCTAAAGCCGTGCTCGGAATGCGGCGTAGAGCGCAAGGCACACATACCAGCAGAAAAGCGCACTCCAAAACATGTGCGAGACGAAGTGTGCTCCCTGCACGACGCGCCCAAAGCCAATCAACAGGCCGAGTACTGTGACAAGCGCGAACGCACACCGAGCCCGCCTCGGCGATCGTTTTCTCCAAACGAAATAGAGAGCGTAGAACGCGAACGGACCCGCAGCGTGGCCCGATGGCCAACAGGCCCCGCGGTCCATGCCCGGGACAACAGGTTCCAACAGCGTTACGTAGGGCGCCATTCCACCGTACCGATCGATATCCCATGGGCAATGCTGCACGGAGACCGCTTTGATACCGCCCACCACCAGCGGCGCCAACAGCAGGCACAAGAATAAGTACCCCAAGACGGTGCGCTTGCTCACCAAGGCAGACGAGCGCCATGACGCCAACCACAACACCCCCACTGAGAGTCCAAATGCCACGATCGCCCACTTGATTCCATCGTGTGCGAACTCTTCGAAGAACCAACTCCTGCGCAGCCAAAACCGGCCGCGCGCGAAATCGAAGAACCGATCGCTGACCGCCAGATCCCAGTGGCTCGGCTCGAAGATGGCCAACAACGAGAGCGCAATGGCGACGGGCAGACCGGCGTGCCAAAACCAAAAGCGACGATCGAGCGTTGGGTTCACGGGACGCAGAGTCTGGCGGCAGCCGGCAGAATTCGCACTGCGAGTGGGGTCGTCCCGGCTGGATCGCCATCGATCTGAACCGCGACCGGATCACCGAGCGCATCGATCGTGAGCTGAAGCGCCGTGCCGTATTCGAGCGAGGCGAGCGGTCGCTTTCGGATCGCTGCCCAGGCCCAACGCATCGAAGACCAAGCTCCCGCGGGTGGTCGCGCCACCCAGTCCAACCGCCCATCATTCGCTATCGCCTTGGGCGCTACCGCGAAGTACGCGGCGTAGTTCCGCACGTTGCAGACGATGATGTCTTGCAGTGTCGACGCGAACGGCGTGCCGTCGACGGTCAAGCGCAGCCGCGGCCGCGCCGGCTCGGTGAGCGCTCGCCAGGTGGGAGCGAGGTAATCGCTCTTGCGTATCGGGCCAATCCGCGTGGTGTGAAGAGCATCGATGATCTCTGCGTCGAGGCCGACGCCGGTCATCGCCAGAAAGTGCCGACCGTTGGCCTCGCCCAAATCGAACGGCTGGGTGTGTCCCGCAGCAATCACGGCCGCCGCCCCTTCTGGGTCGAGCGGAATCTTCAGTTCGCGGGCAACCACGTTGGCTGTGCCGATCGGGATCACCGCCGCGCTCACCGGACGCTGAAGTCCGTCCAACACGGTGCGCAGCGTACCGTCACCGCCGACGGCAGCGACCACATCGGCGTGCAGAGAGGCCTGGCCTGCGAACTCCCGCGCCGCCTCTGCCGTGGTGGGCATCTGCACACGTACCTGGCAACCGGCCGACGCAAGAACGCGCTGCGCCGTTTCGGCCGCGGCGCGACCTCGCCCGCGACCTGCGTGCGCGTTGACGATCAGTTCAACGCGGAGCACGCGATCCCGGCGATAGCGGCAAGTGATAGAGCTTGTTTTCGAGCGCGTCGTAGGTGGTTTGATAGACAGCCATCGCGTCCTTGGCCAGCTCGTGCATCGCCGGTGTGATCTCGGCAGGCTGAACGGCCGTGAATAGATCGGAGTGACGATCTGGGCGTGTGTAGAACTCGATCTGTTTTTTCAGACCCAGCACCACCAGCGTATCGTCGGTGAGCATTCCGACGTTGCGGTTGTGTTGCAGAAACGCGCGTCCACCGTCGGCTGGCAACCGGGTCAGATCCTCGCCCAGGAATGGCGTCTCATCGCGAACTCCGGCCAAAGACAACAGCGTGGGGGCCAAATCGATTTGTGAGGACAGGCGATCGATTCGCTTCCCATCCCAGGTTTCGCCAGGCACTACGAAGAGCGCAGGGATTCGGTAGCTTTGCGCGGGGATCATCTCGCGGCCGTAAACGCGCGCACCATGATCACCCAAGACCAACACCAGCGTGTGATCGAGCAGTCCTTCCTTCTGCGACATGTCAAGGTAGCGCGCAAGGGCCCAGTCGGAGTAGGCGACTGCCGCTTCACGGTTTTTCTTGCTGGCGGGCCAGGCGGTCCCGCGCTCGGGAACTTCGTACGGTTTGTGATTGCTCACGGTGAGCGCTGAAGCGAACAGCCGCTCGCCGACCGCTTTGGCCTTCCGTTGGCGGGCCAGCAAGGTGTCGAACATGTACTCGTCGGCTACGCCCCAGATCGTTGCGAACGCATCGTTGGGCATCGACGAGCGTTCGATGAACTCCTCGAACCCGTTATTGGGCATGAACGGTTTCATGCTGTCGAAGGTGCCCCAGCCGCCATAGACGAACGCGGTTTTGTAGCCGCGGCGTCGAAAGACCTCTGCCAGCGTGGCGAGGCCGACCGCATCGTTGCGCTTGAGGACCGCATCACCGGGCAAAGGAACGAGCGAGCAGAGCGTTCCCTCCAGGCCGCGCACCGTTCGATTTCCGGTCGAGACCAGTCCCGTCAAGAACAACCCTTGCGAGGCCCAGCGATCGAAACCGGGCGATGTCTTGCGAGATTCGTTTCCCAAGGCTCCAATGAACTCCGAGCCCAGGCTCTCCTCGAAGATCACGATTACATCCCACGGTTGGGCGACTGCATCGCTTGGCGCTGCCGCGGCGGCGCCGCTTTTCAACACGCGCGTCGCGCGTTCGGCCGCTTCCGCATCAGGCAGCGACGCGTAGTACTGACGGTAGTCGAGTTTTGCCGTGCGGAAGGCGTGTACCAAGGACGCGAGTCCATTGGCTGCGATCTCGCCGGTGACGCGGTTGTTGGGGTCGTCGAGGTCGGGGAGCAGGCGCAGCATCGCCGCGACGGCAAGCGTGCTCAGCAACACCACACCGACAGCGCGCCCACGCGCGCGCCACGGGATACGTTCGAACCGGGCAGCCTTCAGACGGCGCAAGCCGGGCCACGCTAATCCCAGTCCTGCCGCCAGCGAGAGCGCGAGCACCAACGGCACGTTGTAGCTTTCCCAAATGTTGCCGATGACCTCACTGGGATGGCGCACATAGTCCAAGGCGATGTGATTGAAACGGGCCTCGAACTCGTCGAAAAAGTAGAACTCGATCACCGTGTGAAACGCTGCGAGCGCAAACAGCACGGTCAGCACCGTGGCGCGCATCGGTCGGAAACGCCAGGTCCGCCCGAAGCCGAGCGCCAGCCACAGCGCGAACGGCAAGAGGAAGAGCCACTTGATCGGCGCGTCGTAGACGGGACCGACGACCAACGTGTAGAGCAGGGCGCCAAGCGAAAACGGGCCTTCATGGAAGGTGAAGTACAGCACCAGTCGCAGCGCCTGACTCAGTGCCATGCTGCCCAACCATAGCGTCGCCCACAGGGTCAGCCGATCGCGATACAACTCACGCAGCGGGACTCTCTCGAGAACAGTGCTTGGGGAGGAACTCAAGGCGTCACTCCAAAACCGATCGAGCCAGGGGTGAGGTGGCGCCCATTAAGCCGTAAATCGGAGATCGCGCCAGCATGAGCGGCCATCCGTACCCGAGTTCCATTCAGGCGGAGCCTCGTTCTTGCTCATCACGCGCGCGCAAGGCGCTTCGTCGGTAGCCGTAGAAGTAATACACGACCAGCCCGA
>CAZAHQ010000066.1:0-11617 GCA_964484415.1 uncultured Acidobacteriota bacterium
CCGATGGTGTAACGCCCAACGATCCCACCGAAACAGACGTTGGCCCAAACCGGCGACAAAACTTCCCGTTGCTCGAGCGTGTTCGCACCGACGAGACCTCGACCTTCATCTTCGGAAGAATTCGGAGCGCACCGCTGACGCCTTATGAGATCGAGTTCTTCTCCAACACAGCGCCTGACCCGTCGGGCTTCGGTGAGGGACGAACTTGGATCGGAACGACGTCGGTCTTCACCGACGCCAACGGCCTCGCACCCTTCAGCTTCACCGCGCCTGGTACGCGCACATGGATCAGTTCCACCGCCACCGATCCGCAAGGAAACACATCGGAGTTTTCGAACGTCATCGCCAATCCAGGTGAGGTGCGCAAGCTCGATGTCGTGCCCGACCCGTTCACGCCGACGACGTTGCGTGTCACCTACACACCAGCCTGTCTGGCGACCGATCACGTGATCTATCTCGGAATCGCCCCCATCAATACCAGCGTCAATTGGAGCCGCGCGTTCTGTGGCTTGGGTGCCACCGGCACGGCCAGCTTCGATCCAGGCATGCCACCGCTCGGGCGTGCGTTCTACTTTGTGGTGGTCGGTCAGAGCCCCGAGGTTGAGGGGCCGTACGGGCATGGCCGCCCCGAAGCGGTTGGAATCGGCGCCTGCGATCTGCCGATGGAACGCGGAGCGGTTTGCCCATGAGCGACTTCGAACGCGCATCGCTGCGTGTGGTCGGCAGCGGCGAGGATCCGTTGTTCAGCCAGTTTCTCGCTGGCGACGCGGCTGCCATCGAACTAGCGCGCCGCGCGGTGCGCAGCACGATCGCGGCGCGGGGCTATCGCATTCCGGTCGATGAACGTCCCGACATTGCGCAAGACGCCTTGATCGATGTGTGGCGCGCGGTCAGCGCCACCGGCTTTTCGTTTCACAACAGCTTTGAGGGGCTGGTGCGGTCAATCGCCAGCCGCCGTTGCATCGACTTCCGCCGGCGCAAGCGTTGGACCGTGCCGCTCGAGGCCGACGTGCAGGAGCAACGACGCAGCCCCGAACAGCAGTTGGCCGACGGAGAAGAGGTCGCGTTGGCTCAGCAGGTGTTGTTGAGGCTGCGCGAGAGTTGTCACGAGCTATTCAAGCAACACTGCGTCGAGAGCAAACCGTACCGGCAGATTGCTCAAGAACAAGGGCGCAGCGAGGTCGCGCTGCGCCAGCAGATGTCAGAGTGCTTGCGTCACGCGCGCACGCTGATGTCCAAGTTGCGGAGGCGAAACCGATGACGATGACTCATGACGAGGTCGTGCCACTGCTGCCTGAGCTGCTCGATGGCGAGCTGGCAGCGCCGTTGGACACACAGGCTCAGCAACACCTCGCGAGCTGCGAGGAATGCGCTGCGCTTGGCACCACCTATCGGCAACTGATGCGCGCATTGCGCGCGCCGCAAGGTGTTTCGCATCCGCTGAGTGAGGCGTTGGTTGCGTACGCGACCGGCTTCGGTGCGCTCGACGCGGTCGCGCGCCGGCAGATCGAGGCGCACCTCGCCGGTTGCGCCGATTGCTCCGACGACGTGGCCGCGACGCGCGAGGCGATGGCCGAGCAGGAGCGCACGCCGCATCGCGGCGCCGCGCGACGCGTCTGGCTGCAGCGAGTGTGGCGGTCCGCCGGTGGACGATCGGCAATTGCCGCGGCCGCAGTGTTTGCCGTTCTAGCGTTGCCAGCGTGGCAAGGATTGCGCGGTGTGCCATCGGATGTCGACAGTGGTGGCGCCGCACCGTTGGTGGTGCTCAACGGCACCGTGCGTGGCGACGTTGCGCTGCCCGTGGTCACGATTGCGCCTCAGGTCGTGTTGGCCTTCGACCCTGTGGTGCCGAGCACTGTCGCCGACGACACGTTGCTCACCATCGCTGTCGACAACGCCTGGTCGCACACGATGACGGCCGGTGACTTGCGACGTGAAACGCGGGTCTCGGGTGTTGTCGTGGTGGTGGTACCGGGAACTGCGATCGACGCTCGGGAGTACTCGCTACGCGTCGTCGCGCCGGGTGTAGAGGGACCGCTGTTCGAGGCCCGGTTTGTAACACAACGCCCTTGAGATCGTTGATTGCGCTGGCGTCGCCTCCATGGACGCGAGCGCAGTTATCGCAATCCCGGCACCATTCAGCCGCCCGATTAGGCGCCGTCAGTCGGTTCATTGCGAGCGGAGATCGACGTCTACCTTCACCCAGCAGGGGGCGCGCAAAGAGGCGGGGCCTTCCACTTGATCAGGCGCTGCTGAACACAGCTCGAGAGTTGCCTCACGGGTCTTGCCAAAACTTCCTCCGTGACACCTCCGTCACCCACGCGCGTGAAAAGGGCGAACCTAGCGTGAGCCGCTTCATGCGTGGTCTTGGCGCATTGGTTGATTGCTGCCGACTGCTCACGATCGAATGCCTTGCCGAGGACATCGTCGTACAACTCCCGTCGGCTGTAACCGCGTTGGCGGCGACCACCGCCTCGGCGGTGATGAGCTGGTCACTCGGCGGTTCGAGTCATTGAGGCCAGCGCGGCGGACCAAGCGAGCCGCGGCTTGATTGATGTCACGTGTCCGCAATGCCGGTCTTTGATAGCCTGCGGCGGTCCGCAGCGCACTCTTTGCTGAGCCCGAATCCTGCTGTTTCGTCGGTCGCAGGAGGAAATCACATGCGCAGAAACCACCGGCCTGGTCGAGGCCTGAGCTCCTTCGTTCTTACTGCCATCGTTGCAATGACCGCGGCAACGACACTCGCGGCACCACTCATCACGCCGATCGGACGCCTACCTGGAGACAGCAGCGTTGCGACGGCCGCCGCTCAGCAAGACAACACCAACATCGCGCGAGGCGGGAATCAGTTTCTCGTGGTTTGGGTGGACAACCGCACCTCGTACAGCGGCCTCTGGACGAGGACCGAGTACAACTCGGAGCAGACTGGAAACGACATCTACGCGGCACGACTCGACGCGGCCGGGAACCGAATCGACGCCACCCCCATCGTCATCGATCAGACCTACGGGTACCAACGCGCGGCGCAGGTCGCGTGGAATGGTCAGAATTGGCTCGTCGCCTATCGACGTCAGGAACTCAATGCAACCTACTACGATGAATTCATTCGCGCGCCGTGCGCGTCTCGCCGCAAGGTGTCGTGCTAGACCCCACACCGCTCTTGGTCTACGAGCCAGCCCTCGCCGGTGGATTCTCGCTGACATCGGATGGAACGAACTGGTGCATCGTGACCCAAACGACAGCCAGCAACGGTGTGGTCGCGCGCCGGATCGGGCCGAACGGCACGTTCCTCGACCCGACACCCGTCACGCTCCTGCCACCATCCGACACCTTCGCGTCGACAGCCGTGTCGGCTCGCGGTGAGTACCTGGTCACGTTCCGAGACGTCAACGGCAACCTGCTCGCGGGGCGGTTCAATTCGGCACTGGCGCCTATCGCGCCGCCGTTCCCCGTGCCGGGCACGCAGATCGCATCGAACGGCAGCGACTACTACGTCATTTTCAACGACGGCATCAGCACAACGGTCGGCTCTAGACTGACATACACGGGGACGCTCCTCGATGGCGCCGGCGTGCCGATCACGAACATCTCGGCCTTCGAATCGGACCTGGCCTGGAGCGGCACCTACTGGTGGTACGCGTGGGTCGACGGCTTCAACGCGGTCTCCGCCACTCGGATCACACCCGCGAATGTCGTGCTCGATTTCAACGGTGTCCCCTACGACGTCGGTCAGAAGGATCAGTTGGAGCACTTGCACATCGCGGGCGCGCCGTCTGGCGGGTTGCAGATCGCCTTCCATGATCATCGCTTGAACGCTCTCGACGATCACGACGCGTCGGCCGGTCAGTATTCGGTCAGTGGTCAGCCGCTGCCCCAGGTCGCCGTCTCGAGCGGCGCTCCTTCGCAGGTTGCGGTCGATACCGCATACGGCGACGGCAAGTTCGCAAGCACTTACGCGTCGCGCCGATCCGGACTCGTGCGCATCCTCGCGCAGCGGCTCGACTTCCGAGGCCAGCCTATCGGTACCGAACCGGTCGAGGTCGCTACCGGTCGGGACCTCGATTGGCCCCGCATCGCGTGGAACGGTTCTCTCTATCTGATTGTGTGGAGCGATTGGCCGACCGTCTTCGCGCGACGCTATTCGGCGCTTCTCGAACCGATCGACGCCGCCCCGATCCGTGTGATGACCGGCTTTAGCCCGGACGTCGGACCGCTCGGCTCTGCGTTTCTCATCGCCGCCGTCTACTCAGCGCCGATGTTCCCGCAGTTCCGGGCGGTCTACTCCCGGAGGTTGGATGGGGCAAGCGGCAACGTGCTCGATGCGTCCTCGCAGCCGCTGGGTGGGAACTACGCCAGCGTGCCGCGCGTCGAACACTTCGGCAATCGGTGGTTCGTCGTGTATCAGAACAATGCCTCGCATGACAATCCTCAGGGAGACGTCAGTGGCAACTGGGTCGATGCAAGCGGCAAGCCGTCGGCGCTCTTCACCGTCATCCCCAATGGCTTCCAGCCAGATATCGCGGTGTCCGGGCGAGTTGCGCTGATCGTCGCACGACGAAACTCCGCCGCGAACGCCAACAACGACTTGCAAGCCGTGAGGATGCTGATCGATGGCACCTTCCCGGCGCCGGCCTTCACCGTATCCGACGCGGTCGGACGTCAAACGACTCCGGGCGTGGCCTGGGACGGTGCTAACTTCATCACTGCCTGGGAGGATCAGAGGAACCAACAAGGTTTCTTCGACCCACGTACCGACATCTATGCGATGCGGATCGATGAGGCTGGCCAACTACTCGATCCCGGAGGATTCGTCATCGCGAACTCCGCCGCACCGGAGGTGCTCCCCTCTCTGGTCAGTGGCGGCGGCACGACGTTGATCGCGACGCCGACGTTTCACCCCGAAGCTCCACTGTCCGCCTATCGCGTCGATCTGTATCGCACTCCGGGAACCGCCACCAACCCGCCCAGCACGCGCTTCGTCGGTGAACCGACACAAGGCTGCGCCCCACTGCAGGTCTAGTTCACTGACCGTTCGAGTGGAAGCGTGAGCAGTTGGGACTGGAGTTTCGGCGATGGCGCTTCGTCGACCCAAGCGAACCCGAGCCACACCTACACGGCTGCTGGGATCTACTCGGTCGTGCTGACGGCGACGGGTGGCGGCAGCTTCGACACCGCTTCTCGTATCAACTACGTCACGGCGGCGGTGCCGGCGGCAGCCGACTTCATCGCCAGCCCGACGACGGTCTGCGCCCCCTTGGACAAGATCCAGTTCACCGACACCTCGGCGGGATTTCCCGCAGCTTGGTCATGGGACTTCGGCGATGGTTACTACTCCGCTGAGCAAAACCCGACTCACGCCTACAAGTGGCCGGGTACCTACTCGGTGACTCTCAAAATCCGCGGCGGATGCGGATCGAGCACAACGACCAAGACCAACGTGATTCAGGTCAACCCACCCTGCGGCTATCAGGCGCTGGCACTCTCCGATCTAAGCGTGCTCAGTTTTTTGGCCGGCGACTACACGCGGACTCAGGTCGAAGACGACGTTTGGGAGGTGATGTACGAGGTGCTCTCGGGTAGCGGAACCTCTGCTTACAGCGCGCTCGATCACCGCTGGACGTTCAATGTACCGCCTGGCGTAGCCAACACGTTCCGCGTTCGAACCTACCGCAATGCCCCCTTCGAGACCGAGAGCTTCCGTTTCCAGTATTCGACCGACAACGTGAACTTCACCACGTTGGTGAATTCAGTGCCGGTCGGATATGGCCGGTCCAGTGTCCCTATGCCGGCGAACCTCAGCGGCCTGGTCTACGTTCGAGTGATCGACACGAACCGCGCACCTGGTACACAGGCGATCGATTCAATCTATGTCGACTCGATGTCGATCGAATCGACGCAGGTCGTTCCGCCACGTCGCGTCGGAACGGTCAGCAATGCAGTCTTTAGCAGCAAGACGCAGATGCGGTGGGACCCGGCGGCGAGCGCAACCAGCTACGACATCATGAGAGGAGACCTCGCGGGGTTGCGCCTCAGCGCGTCGGTCGGTGATGCAAGCTGCGCCAAGGCCGCCAACCCCGGCACCACGTGGTCCGACCCGCTCGTGCCGGCGGCTGGTGGCGGCTTCTACTATTTGATCCGTGGCGAGGCACCTGGCATGGAGGCCGGAACCTACGACAGTGCAGGCGGACCGCCGCAAGGTGCGGAAGCGCGCGATAGCGAGGTCGGAACAGCCGGAGGAACGGTCTGCCCGAAGATGTAGCGCTCTTGGCAGAGGTGGTCGCGAGACGGCGCGTGATTTCGAGTGTAGCGCGCCGTCGCGCGACCGCTTCGAGGCTTGGCTTCCGACGTGATCGGCGCTGGCGGCTACCGTTCGGGTCGATCGCCGAGGAGAACCGATTTCATCGAATCGTTCTACAACCAAGAGCGCCTGCATTCGTCGCTCGACGATCGCAGTCCGCTTGCTTTCGAGGTTAGGCATCGAGCGAACTCTGATGCATGATCCGGTGTCCACGAGATCGGGGAAGGTTCAAGACGTATTCCAGTCCGAGCGAGAGAAGGTCTCAAAAGGCGGAGGATACTGTCAGGGACGATCTCTTCCATCGCGATGATGACATCTCAACGGGAGAGACCGAGAAGGCGCTTTCGAAACCTGAGCCGCGTAAGAATAGGGAGTGAGATGGCACGCCAATGTCGCAATCGGCACTACTCCTCGCCGTCAGCCCTGGCGTTTTTCGCGTTGTTCGTCTTGGGAGCCGGAACAACGGCTGCCCCGCAGGCAAACCAGAACGAGCCAAACTCTGAATCCACAATGGACGTGAACACACCGTCGGGGGGCGATGCCGGGCAGGCTGTGCGAATCACGATCATCGAGGACCAAGATGATCCAAAGGTGTGGGCGATAGTCAGATCATTTCAGGACGATCCATCAACTGAAAAGGCGGGTAAGGCGTTCCAAATTCTTGACGAGGTCCTCGCCGACTGGTCGTCGCATCCGCCCGGGGTCGTCACGACAATCCTCAACGCGATTGCTGAGTATCGCCTAGAGTCCGGCCGGAAGTATTTGGTTCGGTTCGCGCGAACAGATCCGGAACGACCCTATTCAGACCACATCGTAGGAGCCGCGGCGTTTGCTCTCGGTGACATGGGAGGAGCTAGAGCTTTCGAGGAACTCGCAGCTTTGGCGCAACACAGGTCATCTGGAGTTGTCTCCACAGTCGCATTTGCACTTGGAAAATTCGAAGATCCGCGCGCGACGACACTACTCGAAAGTCTTGCACAACGACCTGAGGCCGTCGTACGGGGATCGTCCCTTTCGGCCCTGGGAAACCACTGTGTCGAGAGTTCAATGCCCCTCGCCGTGGAAAACACCAAACACGCGGATGGTATGGTAAGAAACAGTGCGACGTGGTGGTTGGCGCAGTGTGGGACGCCTGAGCAGGCATCGCTACTCACGTCTCTCGTTGGTGACTCTGATCGTTTAGTCCGAGGCAACGCCCTCAAGGGATTGCTCCGTCTTCGTAGCGCGCTCGCCTGTGACCGCGTCCCGGCGCTCATCGCCGACCGCGACCTGAGTGATGGGTTGGCGCGAGACTACGAGAAGTTCTGCAAGCACCGATAGGCAAGGCGCTGGAAAACTGGTGCAGCGCGCGAGTCGTTACAGGGCGCAACGATCGAGCAGTGAGGCTCCCCTGATTTCGTGGAGACCCCAACTGGGGGCATGCTCGCCGCCTGGTAATCCTGCAGCGCCTCTCCAGCGGCGGAGAGCGTGTCGGTTACAGCGTCCACCTGTTCATCGCTGAGCACCCAGGCCGCCGCCCCCGCGAGCATTGACAATCTCGTCATCGCATCGGCGACGTCCTGAGCAAGGTCAGCGCTCTTCTCCGGGTCGGCGCCATTCCCAGTCGCAGCTTCGAGTGCTTCGACAGCTTTCTTCAAACTCTCGAGCGCCGAGTACACCGCGTTGCGTAGATCTTCGGCTTGCAATCCAGCGTCGCTGAGCGACTGCTGCTGATTCTGAGCGAAGGACATCCAGTCCTCACCGTTGTCAACACACACGCCATCCATGTAGAGGGCCGTCCCAGGAGCCAGGCTTCCACTCTGGCCGGGGGCTGATTTGCACTTGGCTACGCGGTTCCACTCAGCGGCCTCCCAGCGGGGGTGACTCGGCCACTGCGCGCTCCAGCGCCGCTTCCAGCAGCCGGCACGCTCAATGATGGCCGCATCGATCTCCTTGTTGAGGGAGCGTAGCTCCACCTCCAGTTCGAGCACGCTCTGCGCAAATCCCGATTGCGCACGGAAGTGCAGCCCGGTCGCGAAGGTCGCATAGACCCAACCCTCAAACGGCGGGGAGTCAAGATCGAAAATCGCGAACCCTGGTGTGGAAGGGACACCTACCACCTGGCCTGCCCGGCTCACGAGTAACACCCCGCTACCCGATAGCGATCGCGACTCCTCAATGATCTGAGCAGCTTCTAAGGGTGGAGCCGAGAGATCATCGACGCGCTCAAGTGTGCGCCGCCGCATCTCGTTCCTGTCGTCGCTGTCGACGCATGACCATTCGAAATATGCCTCGTCCTCTAGAATGAGCGACGGGGCATGAAGCTCCAGGCACCCAACGACAGCGCAGTTTCCGCTACCAACAGCGAGGTCTCGGTACCCCACACACGCAACACACTCGAACTCGTCGCAAACGGGTGCGTAGATAACTCTCGGCATTCCCGTGCGAGCCGGTAGATTTTCATCGCGCCATTGCTGCAAGGTCTCGAGCAACGCGCATTCATCGGGCCCTGCACAGGTAAACGGCGCTAGGCTGCCGCAACCCGCAAGTCGACGAGCTTCTTCAAGGGGGCGCACGCCACTGGCGCTACGGATCATATCGCCGCTGGATGGAGTCCCCGCAATCGCTAGAACAGAGAGAGTCCAGCAGAGCCACATATGGACTGACTCGACGAAGCAGCGACACCGGTCGATCAATTCCCGTGGCAACACTGTTTGGGCTTTCATCCTAGTCACTCCAGCAGAACACGGCGCGTCGTGTGTAGCAGATCGTCGTACTTCCCCGCGTCGGACTTGCTTACGGTGGTCGCGTAGAGGTCCCTATCCCAGTTTGCCTCTCTGATCCCCGGCGTTTGAGCATCGACATCGTTCACCCCCAACAACGACGACAACTCACTTGGCCGAGATCATACCCCCCTGGCGTCGATTGCGGCCTCCATCACCTTCGCGTTTGGAACCCTACTCCCCGGGCGCCAGCGCTTGGAATGATCCATGTCAGCCTGCATCCGACTCGCGTAACGGGCGGGTCTTCAGGGTCGACGCGGCGCTATCGCCAATCTCCCGCCGCGACGAACGCACCCCATCGAAACGGGTGCGTGCTGCTGCCGGCGGCACGCAGCGCGGCCAAGGCTTGTATCGACGCCCGCTGCATCGCGCGCGCGGTTGATTCACCGCGCTGATTCGCGGAATACAGCTCATGCATGAAGGTGCGCGTTTGCACGTCGGGCACCGGCCACAAACTGGTGATGCTGGTCCGCGCTCCCGCAACTTGCAGTGCGCGTCGCAATCCAAGCACGCCTTCGCCCGGATGCAGGGCACCGCGCGCGGTGTCGCACGCCGACAAGACCACCCAGCTCACGGTCGACAAATCGAGCGTCGCAAGTTCCTCGGCCGTGAGTCGGTCGTTGCCGCTGGCGCCGGACAACACGATGCCGCTGTGGCGGAGTGCATCGAGCGGGTCCGCCGCGTTGTCGGCAAAACCGTGTGTGGCAAAGTGCAGAACGCGACGGCCGGGGGCCTGTTTCATGATCGCTTGCTTGGTGGCGCTTGCGCCTTGTAGCAGCGTGATCTCGCCGCTGCGCGGTTGTGTGCGCCAGAGCTTCATGATGTCGTCGACCTCGGCTCGCGTGCCTGGCAATGGCAGGTAGTGGCTCCCCGCAGGGAACAGCGGATCGGCAACCGCGAGAAGCCCGGCTCCGCGTGGCGGCGCACTCGACACCACGACGTCACGCTCCGCAGCTAACAGATGCAGAGTCGGCGCGGTCTCGACCAAAAACCGTGACTCGCCTGCCGGCAGTGCGCCGAACGCGACCCACTGCAGCGCGCCATCCGGCACCAGCAGCACAAGCGACGCGCCTCGTAACGACTCGGCGAGTGGATCCCAAACCAAGCCACGTAGTGCAGCACCTGCGAGGTAGCATCGATGTTCTGCGGCGCCGCCCCGCGTCAGGAGCGCCGTGCCCGACACATCGATCTCGGCACGCCAGCGCTGCACCGCATTGTCGACGCGATCGCGCTGGCCCAGGTTGACAACGCTGGCCACACCGCGGAGATCGAGCACGAAGGCGAGGTAGCTGTCCCCGCTGCGAGCGTACGCCACCAGCGCTGCATTGCGCGGCAGCGCTTGGCGCACGCGAGCGAGCCCGGTCTCGATGCGCGACTCGGGCCTCGCTCGAGGCTGTTGCGCACGCCGCGCGGCTTCGTCCAGCACCGCGCCGCGCGACTGGATCAGTTCATTCCAGATCGTCGCCTGCTCCGCGGCCGTGGGCTGCTGCTCCGCGAGTTGCAACAGCATGTCAAGGCCACCCGATCGTTCGTTCGAAAACTGCAACGCCGTGCGCTCGTTGCCGCGACTAGCAGCATCGCGTAGCGCGGCCCGGCCGAGCTGTTCTGCCTTCACAGCGGCAGCGATCGCCTCGGCACGAAGCCCATCGGCGAGTGTCAAGCGCGCGATCGCGGCCCAGGTCCAGGCCGCCGCGGGATGATCGCCCCACAGCGTGAGCGCCTCGTGATGCAGCGCCAAACCGCGCGCACGCTCGCCGCTCGCACCGAGCGCCGCCGCGAGATTGTCCAGCGATCTCGCAATGTCGAGTTGCTGCCCAACCGGGTGCGCGCGGCGCTGCGCGAGTGCTTCCTGATAATGCGCGATCGCCTCATCGTATCGGCCGGCCGCGAAGGCGACGTTCCCAAGGTTGTTCTGACTCCGTGCCGTCAAGCGATGTTCGGCACCCAAAGCGCGTGTGCGGATCTGGAGGGCCCGTTGGTATAGGCGTCGTGCGGTCGCCATGTCGCCAGCGCGAAACGCTTCGTCGGCCACACCATCGAGCGACTCCGCCACTGCCGGGTGCTCGGCACCCAGGTTCTTCTCCCGAGCCTCGAGTGCTCGCACGTAGTAGCGCTGCGCTTGTTTGTGATCTCCCAGATCGCTCAACACCTCGGCCAGGTTCTGCACCGAGGCCGATGTGTCGGGGTGATCCTCGCCGAGCAACTGCCGGCGTATCGCGTACGCCTCTGAGAACCCGTGTTGGGCGGCAACCAAGTCGCCGCGACCGCGCTTCACGACTGCAATGTTGTGCAGGCTCGTGGCAACCGCACTGCTTCTTGCTCCAAGTGCGCGCTCGCGCAGCGCCAAGGCTTCGCTCAGCCGCTGCTCGGCCGCAGCGTCATCGCCGGCCGCGTGCCACGCGTTTCCGAGGTTATCCAAGACATCGCCAACCAGTGGATGGTCGGGTCCGAATGCCGTACGACGGATGGCGAGCGCCCGCTCGAACATCGCGCGAGAGGTTGCGTTGTCGCCTGACTCGCCGAGCGCGAGTGCCAGGTTGCACAGCGTGTCGGCAAC
>CAZAHQ010000067.1:0-11354 GCA_964484415.1 uncultured Acidobacteriota bacterium
TGTTCTTTGCGCTGTGTTGTCAGTGCGCTGCGACATTGGTCGTGATGCGACGTGAGACAGGCACGTGGCGTTGGCCTCTCTTCGCCTTCACATACATGACAGGCTTGGCTTGGATCGGGGCCTGGATTACCTATCACGCGGCGATTGCCATCGGGGGATCGTGATGAGCCTGCAGCTCGTGACTGTGCTGCTGCTCGTTGCCGCGGCAGCGCTGTTCATTGGGCGATCCGTGCGAAGAGCGTTGCGGGGCGACGCTGCGGGAGACGGCTGCCATGACTGCGGCAAACCGCAACAGCCGCGAGGTCTGGGTTACCGTCGATCACGAACCGACGCGAACGAACAAAAACCGGTTGACCCCCGCTAGACTCCCGGTACGTTCTTTCCACGCTCGGGGATCGCAGTCACGCAGGACGAGCATGCGCGTCGCTCAGCCGCACTCAGAATCGCAGTTGCCGCCGATGGCGACTCTTGCTGAAATCAGCGGCGCTCTTTTCAGATCGTCGGACATCATCAGCGGCTTTGGCCCGTCCGTCGGGGACACGCTGTCGAGTGCACTGTGTCAGAACCTCGATCAAAGGCTGAAGAAAACTCCACCGAGCTTCGCGGGCAACCAGGGACAGAGACGCTCTCAACAGATCCCACCGGACGAGCCATCGCTCCAGGTGAGGAAAGGCAGCCAGTTTTGGGTGCAGCGTTGTGACTGCACCGTACCAGGGGAAATCGCTCGGGCCGACTCCCCTTGGTGAAGCCCGAGCGATGAGTCGTCGTGAAGGCCGAGGCGCCCATCGCTTCGGCCTTCAGTTTTCGCTTCCTGCGAGTAAGATGCGCGCTCGCGCATGAGCCGACTCACCCTCTCACCTCGACTGATTCGGACCTTGTGGATCGCGCTGAGCCTGTTCGCGCTCGCGCTTTGGCTTCGTTCTGCGTGGGTTTGCGATGACGCGTTCATCACGCTTCGAACCGTCGACAACCTGCTGCATGGCTATGGCCCGCGTTGGAATGTCATGGAACGCGTTCAGTCATTCACGCACCCGCTGTGGATGCTGTGGCTCGTGCCGTTGTATGGGCTGATCCGCGATCCGTACTACGCCGTGCTCGCCGCTGGACTGATCGGCACGGCCGGGAGCGTGTGGCTGCTCGTGCGCTACGTAGCCCTCACGCACCGTGGTGCAGCCGCCGCCATCTTGTTGCTGTTGGTTTCGCGGGGCTTTGTCGACTTCTCCTCAGCCGGTTTGGAGAACCCGCTCACGCACCTGCTGAGCGCGGGCTTCGCGCTTGCCGTGTGGCGCATCGAGCGCCGGCAGGCGTCGCTATGGTTGCCCTCGCTGCTCGCGTCGCTTCTGTTGTTGAATCGCCTCGATCTGGCCTGCTTGATCGGCCCAGCGCTGATCTGGCTGGTGGCACGCTGCAAGACGTGGCGAGCGGTGGGTCAGATCGTGGTCGGCATGACACCGCTGATCATCTGGTCGAGCGTCTCATTGATCTACTACGGAAGCGTGCTGCCCAACACGGCACTCGCCAAGTTGCAGAGCGGCCTTCCTGCTCATCAGCTTTGGGAGCAGGGTCTGCGTTATCTCGCCGTCTCGTTGCATCACGATCCGGCAACGCTGCTCGGTATCATGCTGGCTCTTTTTGTAGTTGGATGGCGCGGCGGCACGATCGAGCGACTCTTGATGCTTGGTGTCGTCTTGCATCTCGTCTACACCGTGAGCGTCGGCGGCGACTTCATGGCCGGGCGCTTCCTAACAGCGCCATTCTTCTTGGCAGTGGTATGCCTGGCTCGGTTATTCGATGCAATCGAACACTGGCTGACCCGCTGGAGTTGGCTTTTGATCGTTGCCGCTGGGCTGTTCGCGCCCAGCTCCGAAACACTGATCGATCGCAGCGGTATCGCCGATGAGCGTCGCTACTACTGGGCCAGCGCGGGCTTGTTCAACGGAGCGCCGGGCTGGACTCGACCGAGTGTCGATGCGCGGCTCTCGGGCGACATCGCACGCGCGACGCACGCGTCCGTGTTGATCGAGCATTCAGTCGGAGTCGTCGGTTTCTACGCCGGGCCAAGCGTGACGGTGATCGATCGTGCCGCGCTTTGCGATCCCCTGCTCGCACGATTGCCGATGGTGCAGGCTGATCCGTTGTCAATCGATCACATCCGTCGCGTCGCCGGCGCTGAACCACTTCATCCGTGGCGGATCGGTCACCTCATTCGCAATCTTCCAGACGGCTACCTCAGCAGTGTTCTCACCCAACAGAATCAAATCGCTGACCACGAGACTGCATCGCTGTACCGCGACGTCACATTGCTGACTCGCGCTCCTTTATGGTCGGCCGAGCGTTGGGCTGCGATCGTGCGTCGCGTTTGGGCGCCGACCGCGTCCAAAGGTGGGTTGCAACCGTTCGAGCCTCCCGATTGGAATGAGGTGTTGGCCGTGCGGCCCGACGATGCCGAGGCCCTCTTCCGCCGAGCTGCGCGTAGCCAAGACCCAGGGCCCGATCTGCAACGGGCCGTGGCGTTGGCCCCTCGGCACGCCTTGGCTTGGATGGACTTTGGCTCGTGGCGACAGCGCAGCGGCAATACCGCAGGAGCACTCGCCGCATGGCAACACGCGGCGGAGGTTGCGCCCGGATGGGCTCCGCCATGGATTTCGATCGGCGTGGCGCAAGCCAAGGCTGGGCAGTTGACACAGGCGCTCGCCAGCCTGCAGCGCGCTCAGTCGGTCGACCCTCGCGACGCTCGCTCCTACGCGCCCCTCGGCTTGGCGCTGATGCAGTCGGGACAACGAAGCGCAGCCCGACAAATACTCGAACGTGGCGCGGCATGGGGCGACGAGGCGTCGCGCAACTTGCTGGCTTCGCTGGATCGTTCCGACGCGACAACCACCGGACAAGACAAGAGCGACCGTTAGGTCGCCCCTGTGGATCGTTTTGTCCGTGATGCTAATGGTTGAGGCCCCGTGCCTCGGTGCACCGCTAGCGTGCGGTTCGAAGCCCCTGTGGCACGGGCGGCAACTGCGACGATTCTTCCTCTGTGAGGCCGTCGATGGTCGAGTGCGTGTTGAACGAATCGACCGACTGACTGATCTTCATCGAACAAAACTTGGGCCCACACATCGAGCAGAACTCTGCGGTCTTGAAGTACTCCGGCTCGAGCGTCTGATCGTGAAACTCTCGCGCGCGATCAGGGTCGAGCGAGAGCGCAAATTGGGTCTTCCAGTCGAACGCATAGCGGGCGCGTGAAAGTGCGTCATCGCGTTTGCGCGCGTTCGGATGGTGACGTGCCAGATCGGCGGCGTGGGCAGCGATCTTGTAAGCGATGATCCCGTTGCGCACATCTTCTGCATTCGGCAGACCCAAGTGCTCCTTGGGGGTCACGTAGCAGAGCAAGCTGGCGCCGTACCATCCGGCCATCGCTGCGCCAATCGCCGACGTGATGTGGTCATAGCCGGGCGCGATATCGGTAACCAGCGGCCCCAACACATAGAACGGCGCTTCGGCGCACACGCGTTGCTGCCGGTCGACGTTGTATTTGATTTGATCCATCGGCACGTGACCAGGACCCTCGACCATCACCTGCACGCCCTTGTCCCAAGCGCGAGCCGTCAATTCGCCCAACACATCCAGCTCGGCAAACTGGGCAGCGTCCGACGCGTCGTGCGTGCAGCCAGGGCGCAGGCCGTCGCCGAGCGACATCGTAACGTCGTACTTGCGAGCAATGTCGAGAATACGGTCATACGCGGTGTACAGCGGATTCTGCTTGTGATGGTGAACCATCCAGCCGGCCATCATCGAGCCGCCGCGCGACACGATACCGGTGACGCGGCCGGTGATCAGCGGCATATGTTCGATCAGCACGCCGGCATGGATCGTCATGTAGTCGACGCCTTGCTCGGCCTGTTCGTGGACCACCTCGACCAGGAGATCTTCACTCAAGTCTTCGAGGCTCTTGACCCGCGTCAGCGCCTCGTAGATCGGTACGGTTCCGATCGGGATCGTGCTCTCTGCAATCAGCGCTTTGCGGATTTGAGGGATGTCGCCGCCGGTAGAGAGATCCATGAAGGTTTCGGCGCCGTACTTTTCTATCACGCGCAGCTTTTCCAACTCTTCGTCGACGTTCGACGTGACTGCCGAGTTGCCGATATTGGCGTTGATTTTCACGGTGGCAGCTTTGCCGATTCCGGTGGGGTCGAGCTTGAGTGCAAGGTGGTTGATGTTGGCGGGAATGATCATCCGGCCGGACGCCAACTCACTGCGCACCGACTCGGAGGAAAGACTCTCGCGCTCTGCAACCCGGCGCATCTGAGGCGTGATCTCGCCGCGCCGTGCAGCGGCCATCTGGGTGCGAGCCTCGTTCATGGTGTCGTCTCCCCGGATCGAATCGATCCGGCGGGAGGACCGTAACCTAGCCACTGGACTAAGTCAAAACAGAAGCGACATGGCCGAACTGCGACCTACTATTCGGCCTTGAACAGCACACCAAAGGCTTCTTCGGCCTTCGTTGGGCGATCATCTGCGGTGAACGGTGCGAGCGGCAGTTCTACGCGGCGAACCAGCGTCGGCAGGTCCTCCAATTCGTCATCGCCCGCCAAGACTGTCTTGAGCAGAAGTTGGGCCTCGGTTCGGAACGCCGGCTCGAGAGCCTCGCCGGTGAGCGCCAGTTCACGAACCGATTGGAGCAGGCTTGGAGGCAGCAGCTCTCGTAGCTGTTGAAACTCGCCGATCGATTCGGCCGCCTTCGCCAGGTCGAGCGTTTGAAGTGCCTCGCCGTCGAGGTAGACGTCCAGATGCTGGGCCACGATCGAGATATTCAAATGACGACCGCCCGGAAGCAGATACAGGTTCATCCAGCGGCTATCGCCGGGTTTCCCATCCGCCGCTCGCTTGAAGGAGAGATCGGCCACCAACTGACGTCCACCCAGTGTGTTGTAGAGCACGCGCGTGCGTTGCATGCGCGGCTCGGCGGGGCCGGCCAGGACCGTATAGGAGGCCTCGGTCGACGCGCCGTCGGGCTTGTCCAAGGCGCAATGAACCCGCGTCCAGGTATCGGCGGCATGAACGACGCTGCCGGCGAGCGAAACCGCCACGAGCATTCGAACGATCGATCGCATCCAGGCCTCCACCATCTGAGCGCCGGGAGACGATGCATCCATCGAGCGATTCACGCAATTCCTTGGGCACGACCGTCCGCCGGGCGGTATCGTGCGCCGGCCATGGATCGCAACTCACGACGCCAGGAAAGAATCGACCAGTCGCTCGCATGGCTTCAGCGTTACGAGCCGCTACTCGACGACCGCGCTGCATTTCGTGCCGCGCTGGAGGAGACTCCGCCCGTCGACCTGTTGGTACCTCCGGGGCGTGTGTCGGTCGAACACGTGATGTCGCTCTTGGCCGCGCGCGAGATCAAAAGCCAATGGTTTGATTGGGCGCCGCACCATCTCAGAGCCAAGGTCAGTGTGGGGGCCGGTACGCTGCCGGAGGTGATCTTCGGGTTTGCTCATCCACAAGGGGTCAGCAGTGCACTTCCGCCGCTGGCGTTGGCACCTCGCGCCGGTGAGCGGCTGCTCGATCTGTGCGCCGCTCCTGGTGGCAAGACGCTCTATCTCGCACTCTTGGCCAACGATCGCGCGCGCTTGATCGCGGGCGATGCGGTTGTCGGCCGCACTGGACCACTGGTCTTGACGCTCTCGCGCAACGCTGTTTCGTCTGCAGTGGTGGTGGCTGGCGATTCCAGCAGCATGCCGGCGATTGGAACGGTAGATGCGATCTTGCTCGATGCTCCCTGCTCGGGCGAAGGGACATTTCGCATTCCTTCCCCGCGCTTCGAGCCCCGCGGGATAGAACAGTTGTCATTCAACCCGCCGTTGCAGCGTCGCCTGCTGCAACGTGCGCTCGATTTGCTGCGGCCGGGCGGGCGGCTGCTCTACTCCACCTGCGCGTTCGCTCCGGAAGAAAACGAAGCGGTGCTCAGCGAGGTGCTCGACCAACGCGATGACACCCAACTCGAACCGCTACCGGCGAATTTCCCCGGACTGGCGGGGATCGAGAGCTGGAACGGCGCACAGTTCGGTAGCCGAATGCAACGCGCCCGCCGTGTATTTCCACATCACGGCGGCTCGTGGGGATTCTTCGTCGCGCTGTTGAGCAAATCCCCCACCTCGACCAAGAACGCCAAGCGGCGCGAATCGCGTGACGTCGAACAGTCGGGCCACGATCTCAGCGCTGCGGAGGTCGTGCGTCGTGTGTTCCACGACGACTTCGGCGTACCACTAGAAACACTGGAGTCGTTCGATGTGATCCCACGTGGCCGCGACCTTTGGCTGCGCCGGCGGCTGCCGGCGGAGATCGACGACCTGCCACTGGATCGACTGCGCGTCGTCGCGCCGGGTCTGCGCGCGGTGCATGTCACCCGCACGGGACCGCGCGCGACCACCACCGCGTTGCGCGCCCTCGGTCCTGAAATCACACGAAACGTGGTGGAGTTGAGCTTCGAGGCGGCGGCGCGGGCCTGGGCCGGCGATTCAGTGCCGGCTCCCGAGGGACTGACGCGACGCCCACAGGCGCTGCGAATCGACGGCTGGGTAGCGGGATCGATCACCAATGAGGCGGGCTCCTGTTGTCTGCATCTTCCGGGCGCCAAAGCGTAAATCGTCGAAACGTTCGCGGCCCGGCTGTTGGCGTGCGTGAACTCCCGCGTTATAACGCCGCGGTGTTGTACCTCGCGGAGGATGCGTCGTGTTCGCTTGTCGCCTAGGCCTCATTGCCGTCTGCCTTGCAGTGCTCTCTGCCTGCACCAAACCCTCACGCGAGGCAGATACCGCTCCGCCGGCGGCCGAATCTGCGAAACCAGCGCAACCAAGCGCCTCCCCATCCGTTTCCCCCGAGATGAAGCAGGCTGCCGACAAGATCATCGCTGCAGCCCGGCAAGACGAACAGGGCTGGGCTCGGCTGACCGCTCTTTGCGATCGTGTGGGCAATCGTTTCACGGGAACACCAGGCCTGGAGCACGCCATCGATTGGGCGCTCGCCGATTGGACCAAGGACGGGCTTGACGATGTGCGCCGCGAAGCTGTGATGGTCAAACGCTGGCAACGAGGCGCCGAATCGTTGCTGTTGATGCAACCCAACGGTCCGCGGCCGCTGCCAATGCTCGGCCTCGGAAATAGCCCCGGTACGGGCGCTCGAGGAATCACGGCGCCGGTCGTGGTGGTTGCTGATTTCGATCAGCTCGAGAAGCTGGGCGACGCGGTGCGCGGCAAGATCGTGCTGTTCAACTTTCCGATGAAGACCAAAGACAACATGTTCGAGGC
This sequence comes from uncultured Acidobacteriota bacterium, assembly GCA_964484415.1. GTDB lineage: Bacteria > Acidobacteriota > Polarisedimenticolia > J045 > J045 > JANNUT01. The sequence continues at coordinate 7,305 of CAZAHQ010000067.1, forward strand.
CTACGGCGAAGCGGTGATCTATCGCTGGAAAGGCCCCGTCGAGGCTTCAAAGGCCGGCGCCCGCGCTGCACTCGTGCGCTCGGTCACCACTCGCAGCTTGCGCACGCCTCACACCGGCAGCTCGAAACTGATCGATCCATCAGAAGACAAGACCGAACCGATCCCCGCCGCCGCGATCTCGATCGAGGATGCCGAAATGCTTCAGCGCCTCAGCGACGCCGGTATCACTCCTGTGGTCACGCTGACCATGGCGGCGAAGCGGCTCCCGGATGTGCCCAGCGCCAATGTGGTGGCCGAACTCCGCGGCCGAGAGAAACCGGAGGAGATCGTGCTGATTGGCGGCCATCTCGACAGTTGGGACGTCGGCCAAGGAGCCCACGACGACGGCGCCGGCGTGGTGATGTCGATGCAAGCGGTGAGTTTGCTCAAACGACTCGGACTCCGCCCGCGGCGCACGATTCGCGCTGTCCTATTCGCCAACGAAGAGTGCGGGCTGGATGGCGGACGGACCTATTCCGAAACCCACAAAGCTGCGGCCGCGCAACATGTGGTCGCGATGGAGTCCGACTCAGGAGGGTTTCGCCCTACCGGATTCAGTGTTTTCACCACGCAGCCAGGCCTGGACACAGCCAACAATTGGCTCACACTGTTCGCGCCCATTGCTGCACTCAAGATCACGCCCGCGAAAGGATCTCCCGGTGCCGACATCGGCCCGATGGTGGCCTTGGGAGTGCCCGGAGTAGGAATCAATATCGAGAGCACGCACTACTTCGACTATCACCACACCGAAGCCGACACGTTGGACAAAGTCGTTCCCGCCGACTTCAAAGACAGCGTCGCGGCCTACACACTGATGGCGTGGTTGTTGGCAGAGTCTCCCGAACCGCTGCCCCGCCCGCCGAAGGAAGACAAAGGAGAGTAAGTCTAATGAACAACCGCAATCTCTGGCGTGGCCTGTTGGCTGTCGTCGTGCTTTCCGCAGGCGCCTCGCTCGCACAAGCGCAGGAAATGGGTTTCCTCGGCTGGGGCTTTCGCGCCGGCGTGAGTGCTAACCCCGATCAGGTCTTCGGCGGGTTTCATGTCGATCTGGGTGAACCGGTCAAGCATCTTCGCCTGATGCCCAATGTCGAGTTCGGCGTCGGCGACGACACCAAGCTGCTCGCTGTGAATTTGGGCGCGCACTGGGAGTTCACCACGACGAGTTGGGGCGGATGGATGCCCTATGCCGGCGCCGAGGTCGGCTTTCAATACGTCAAGTTCGACAATATTCCGCGCACACCGCGCCGCCCGTTCGATGACGACGATACCGATGTGCAGTTGAGTGCGGTCGGGGGCGTCGCGTCGCGCCTCAAAGGCGGCAACTCGTGGTTCTTCGAGGTCAAGGTCGGCCTGCTCGAGGATCCTGACGTCAAGGCGATGGTCGGCATCACTTTCTAGATCTCCCCCTACCACTCCGCTGTTTTGAACGGGCGATGGCCGGTTTCGGCCCTCGCCCGTTTTCTTCGTAACGTGCGATTCGGTCCTGCATCCAAGGCTGCGTTGGCGGGCAGAACACACTCAAACCCGCCGCCACGAACCACCTCAACCAAGAACTTACGGCCCGCCGAAAAACGGCCGGCACCAGGAGACCCTCATGCTCAACCCGAATCGTCGCCTCACGTCGTCCCTCGCAATCAGCGCCGCCGTCGCCGGAATCATCGCGGGCGTCGGCTTGTCGGCCGGCTGTAGCTCCAAGAAGGCTGCCGAGAAGCCTTCGGTCGAGCCGCCCAACGCCGAGCGCCACGGTTGCAATGGCCAGAACGGCTGCAACGGCCAGCACAAGGTCGAGACCAAGACCGAAGCCAAGGGCGAGGCCAACGGCTGCAGTTCCGCCAACGGCTGCAACGGCCATGGCACCAAAGGCGCGGAGAAGGGCGAAAAGACCGAGGAGCAAAACGGCTGCAACTCCACCAACGGCTGCAAGGCGAAATAACTCGAAGCGGGACAGGTATCGCCCGACACCTGTCCCGCGCATCGCGCATCCGAGGGGACGATGAAGCCTGCGCCGTTCGAAGACTTGGGACTCGGAATCGGGCTACGGGCCCGCCATGCCGCCGAGATCACACAGACCAGACCCGAACTCGGGTTCTTCGAGATCATCTCCGAGAACTACCTCGACAACGGCGGCCGCCCGCTGCGGCTGCTGGACGAGATCGCGGAGATCTACCCGATCGTGATGCACGGTGTGTCGATGTCGATCGGCTCTACCGATCCGCTCGACTTCGCGTACCTGCAAAAGATCAAGACGCTCGCGCGACGCGTCAACGCTGCGTGGATCTCCGATCACCTATGCTTCACGGGCGTGGCTGGGGTCAACACGCACGACTTGCTGCCGATCCCTTACACAGAAGAAATGCTGACGCACGTCGCGGAACGTGTGCGTGTGGTGCAAGACATTCTCGAGCGCCCCTTGGTGTTGGAAAACCCTTCGAGCTACGCCGCGTTCACGGCATCGACACTGAGCGAGGAGGCGTTTCTCGGCCGGTTGTGTGCGCTGACCGACTGCCGGCTGCTCTTGGATGTCAACAACACCTTCGTGTCGGCGTTCAATCATGGGTTCGATGCCGGTGCCTACATCGATGCCATCCCTGCCGATCGCGTGGTTCAGGTCCACCTCGCGGGGCATAGCGACCGAGGCTCCTACCTGCTGGACACACACGACGGTCCGGTGATCGATCCGGTCTGGGCTTTGTATGCGCGATTGCTCGCGCGCACCGGGCCGGTGGCCACCCTCTTGGAGTGGGATGCCAACATCCCGAGCTTGGAGACGGTCGTCTCCGAAGCCCGAAAAGCGCAGTCGTTCCGCGCCGAGCACGGCGCACCGGGAGGTTTCCTTGCTCACGCCGTCTGAAACGCCTGGTTTCGACCGCCTGCAGCGGCTGTTGCAGTCGGCCGTGATCTTCCCCGACTCGCTGGAGTCGCATCCGCAGGTCGATGAGTTGAACGGCGCTATTTCCCCTAGCCGCACGCTCTCTCCGCTTCAACGCGTAGAGATCTACCGCGCGATGTACCCGCTGCGCTGCGAGTCGGTGCTCGCCGACGACTATCCCGCACTGCGCGAGGCGCTGGGCGACGATGAGTTCATTGCACTGACGCACGCCTATGCTTACGCGCACCCGTCGCACTCCTTCACGATGGCGCGGTTTGGCGATCGTCTCCCCGATTTCATTGCCGCCAGCACCAGCATGCCGGAGCGACGGCGCGCCTTTCTCGCCGACCTTGCGCGCTTGGAACTGGCTGTTTCTCAAGTTCGCGAAGCGGCCGACGCGCCGGTGTTGTCTGTCGATCAGATCAACGCGATCCCCTCGGAGCGCTGGCCGACGATCCGCTTGCAGGCCTCTCCAGCAGTGCGCTTTCTATCGCTGAGTCACCCGGTGAATCTGACGTACGAGGCGTTCCTCGCCGACGAGCCGCTGTTGCCGATTCGGCCGCAGCCGGCGTGGTTGCTGGTTTATCGGCGCGACCAGCGAGTCCAACGCATGGCGATTGGACGTCGCGCGCACGCCCTGCTCGAAGCCTTGCTGGCCGGCGTACCGTTGGCTCGTGCACTCGAGGAGTCGCTTTCCATCCATGACGGCCGCGACGTACAGGAGCGCGTGTTCATCTGGCTGCGCGAGTGGGTCTCACAAGGACTGTTTCAGGCCGCGCTGTAACGGCCATCGGAGGTTTGATGTCGCTACGGGATCGTCTAACGCTGTTGTGGAGCAAGTTGATCGGCCTGTGTGCGGTGATCGCTCCGTTGGCGGGCCGCTTGGTGATCGGCTATGCCTTTACCCAAACGGGCCTCGGCAAATGGCGTCACTTCGACAACACCGTCGAGTTCTTCACGCAGATCGGCATTCCTGCGCCGGCTGCCAATGCCGCTTTCATCGCCACACTTGAACTGGTGGGCGGTTGGGCCTTGATCTTCGGGCTCGGAACGCGGCTGTTTTCGCTGCTGCTGTCGAGCACCATGGTGGTCGCCCTGCTGACAGCCGATCGCGATTCGTTCATCGGCGCGCTGACCGGTAC
>CAZAHQ010000068.1:0-11238 GCA_964484415.1 uncultured Acidobacteriota bacterium
TGCGCGGTCTTCATGTCGCGGCCGGTATACGCGCAGGGACCGCCCGCAGCGGCGCACACTTGGTCGACCAAGTGCTGGCGCAAATGGACAGCGCTCATCGCCGACAGCCCGCCGAAGAATCGTTTCAACTGCGGATCACCGGCCAGTCGCGGAATGAAATCATCGATCACCGCGGCGATCGCATCGTATCCGCCCAGCCGCTTGTAGAGCGAATCGCTCGCGGTCGTTGCCGGTTGAGAGATCACGCGATCAAACAGGTAGACCCACTTGCCGCCCTCTTTCCGACGCACATCGGTGTAGACCCACTTCATGCTCTGCGCCGGGCCGTCCTTGGGAACGATCACGCCGATCGCCTCGCCATACCCGGCGATCGCGGTATCGCTGATCCGGCTGAACTTGGTGTCGTAGCTCTCGATCTTGATCGACTTGAGCGAGCCGAACATCTGCTGGTATCCGGCCCTGATTTCCGCGGGGCCGCGTTGGCGAGAACCGTCCTCGGACACCGACGTCACCATCTCACTCTTGCTGTAGCTACCGGCGAGGGTCTCCAGGTCCATCGCTTCGAGTGCTTTGAAGAACCGCGCATCCAGCGCACGGTTGGCCTCGATATCGGGGCCGGCCTTTTCTTCTTGTGCGTTCGCGCCGAGGCACACGGCGCTCGCCGCCAACGCGAGGATCGTCAACGTTCGTGATCTCATGAGCCCTCTCCTTCCTTTCGGCCGTCCCTCCCTGGGCTGGCCAGAACCGCCATTAGATACGGACTTGACCTGGACCTGGATGGCCGTCAGACGAAAACCGTCCGCCGCGGTTCGCCAGGTTGCCCCCGCCCCCGCCCGGTCCCTATCCTTCACAGGGCCCGACGCGGCCGAGGGCGTGAGGGACGTGGTCATCGCTGGTAACGATCAAGCCGTGCTCGAAGCGATCCTCGATGAGGCGCTCGCCGACGGCTTGCCGCGTCCCTGGTCGCTCGATGCACCGCTGGTCGACGCTGGCCTCGACTCCGTGGCAGTGCTGACCGTGTTGCACGAAATCGAAGCTCGGTTGGGTGTTTCGCTTTCCGACCGCGATCTGACGGCAGAGAACTTCGCGACACTGCGCGGCTTGATCGCTCTCGTGGAACAAAGGCGCGGCGGACGAACATGACCTACTACCTGGTCCATCACTTCCTTGAGCGATGCGCCGACGATGAACCAGATCGACTGTTTCTGATTCATGAGGGCGATCGCGCCACCTATGGGCAGGTCGAACGAGCGGCCAATCGTCTGGCGCATCTGTTGATCGAGAACGGCGTTCGCCGCGGCGACCGCGTCGGACTGCTGGCGCACAACTCGCGTGTGGCGGTCGAGAGCTACTACGCGGTTCTGAAGGCTGGTGCCGTCGTGGTGCCGCTCAACACGGCTGCCGATGGCCGCACCTTGCGCGGCTTTCTCGCAGACTGCGATGCAACCGCGTTGATCGTCGGACCGCGATTCGAGAAACCGGTGAGCGAAGCGATCGCGACACTCCCGAACCTTCGCTTACTCGTGACTCCGGAACCGGAGAAGCTCGGGAACACCCCCGCACACATCACCGTGCTGGCGAATGCCGCCGCCGTGACGGCATCCAACGCCCCGCCACGAATCATGCCGACCGATCTGGAACTTGCATCGATCGTCTACACCTCAGGGAGTACCGGGCAGCCGCGCGGCGCGATGTTGTCGCACCTGAATCTGGTCTCCAACGCGCGCTCGATCGTTTCGTACCTCGAACTGTCGGCCACCGATCGGGTGCTTCAGATCCTTCCCTTCTATTACGTTTACGGAAAATCGGTGCTCAACACGCACGCGGCTGCGGGCGCCAGCATCGTGATCGAGAATCGATTCCTGTTTCCCGGTACCGCGCTCGACACGCTGCAGAACGAAGCGTGCACCGGCCTGTCGGGCGTCCCGTCGACCTACGCAATCCTGCTCAACAAGACCGACTTTGCGGAGCGCTCGCTCCCCTTCCTGCGGTATCTCACTCAGGCGGGCGGACCGATGTCCCCTGAACTGACCAAGCGATTGATGGCGGCTCAGCCGCGCGCGCGGCTGTACGTGATGTACGGCGCCACCGAGGCGAGCGCCCGCTTGACCTATCTGGATCCACACGATCTGCCCGAGAAGATCGGCTCTATAGGTAAGGCGATTCCTAACGTCGAGATTCGCGTGCTGCGCGAGGACGGAACCGAATGCGACGTCGACGAGCCCGGCGAACTGGTAGCGCGCGGAAGCAACATCATGCGTGGCTATTGGGGCGCCCCAGAGGAAACAGCGCAGGTGCTCAGCCAGCATGGGTATCACACCGGCGATCTAGGCCGCCGCGACGCTGACGGGTTTTTGTGGGTGGTGGGCCGCAAGAAGGACATGATCAAGGCCGGCGCCCACCGTATCGCTGCGAAGGAGATCGAGGACGCGATCTTGGAATATGCCGAGGTCCACGAGGTTGCGGTGATCGGCGTTCCCGATGAGATCTTGGGCGAAGCGATCAAGGCCTTCGTGGTGTTCCGCGGCGACGCGACTGCCGGGGAGCAAGGGCTCACGCTGTTTTTGAAGAAACGATTGCCGGCCTACAAACAGCCAAGCATCATCGAGTCGCGCGCTGATCTTCCCAAGAACGAGTCGGGCAAGATCATGAAACAAACACTCAAGGACCAAGAACGCGCTGGACGCCATTCGTGACGCGGAGAACGATATGCCCCTGACCCATGATGTGTTGAAGCTCGATGTCGGAGCCGAAGTCGATCGCCTGTGCGAGATCCTGACGCGGCAGGTGCGTCGTGATCTTCGCTGCAAGGGCGGCGTTGTCGGCGTTTCCGGCGGCGTCGACTCGGCGGTGGTGTTGTGCCTCGCGGCCAAAGCGCTAGGGCCGGACAAGGTGCGCGGCATCATGATGCCCGATCGTCACTCCAGCCCCGAATCGGCCAAACTCGCACTGGAACTCGGAAACAAGTTGGGCGTCGAGATGGTGATGGAAGATGTCACCGCCGCACTGACCGGCCTGGGCTGCTACTCGCGCCAAACAGAAGCGATTCGTCGCGTGTTTCCGACATTCGATCCGGACAAGGATCTGTTCAAGATCGTGTTGCCGCCCAACATGCTGGACGAAGATCGCCTCAACTACTTTCTGATCACGGTTCGTTTCTCTGACGGCCAGGAACGCACCGAACGGTTGGGAACGCGCGAACTGCTCGAGATCGTGGCCGCAACGAACTTCAAGCAGCGGGCGCGCACCGGCATCCTTTACTTCCACGGCGAGGCGACGAATCGCGCGGTGATCGGCACCTGCAATCGGAATGAATGGGCTGTGGGCTTTATCGTCAAGCACGGCGATATCGCGGTGGATTGCAAGCCGATCCAACACCTGTACAAGAGCCAGGTCTATCAGTTGGCCGACTACCTCGGCGTGCCGAAAGGTATTACCAATCGGCCACCGTCCAGCGACACCTACTCGCTCTCGCAGACGCAGGAGGAGTTCTTCTTCTCGCTGCCGTTCCAACTGCTCGATCTTCTGCTCTATAGCTGGGAGCACGACGTACCGCCGGCGAAGACGGCCGGCCTGGTCGGGCTATCGGTGGAGCAGACCGAACGTGCCTATCGCGACCTCACCAGCAAAGCGCGCTTCACCGAGCACATGCGCCACATGCCGCTTACCGCCTATCGCGACGGTGACGTGAAGTAGGGTTGAGGACCGCTGCGTTGGTCACACCGGCGCGCAGATCGTCGGGAGCGCACGCGCTGAGGAGCACCGGGCCGCTTTCGTTTGTGTTGTGGGTGGCGATGCTGACAGCCACCGGCTGCCAGCGTTTCCCCGAGGGCCCGTCCGACCCCTCACCATCGATCTCGACGGCGCAATCGCCCCTGCAGCAACCGTTGAGCGATGCCAAGGCGTTCCAGGTCGAGCGCAGCAACATCTCTTTCACGGTCACGCCTAGGTTTCGCTACTCGGTCCAAGCAGTGGTGCTGCATCGCGAGTCGTATTACGCCGGCTGGCAAGCCGAACTCGCGCCGTGCGATCTCGCGCTTGGTTGGGGCGAGCTGATCGCGCGCGATCTGCATCATCGCGTGCGCTGGTCGCAAGGCGGGCGCTGGTATCGTTGGCGCACCGGCAGCGATTTCCCAGAGAACAACTCGTTCGTCGCCAAGCACTCGGCCAACACACATATCGTTCCGGCCAACGACCTGGTCGCGGCCGCGGTCTGTGCGCTCGATGCCGGTGACGACGTGGCCCTTGATGGGATGCTGGTCGATCTTCGCGGCCAGCGCGGCACCGAACAGTACGTGTGGAAATCATCGACCACGCGTGATGATCGAGCCGACGGTTCGTGCGAGGTGATGTGGGTCACCCGCGTGCGTGCGCGAGGTCGCATCTTCGAGTAACCGGTTCGATCGCAAGTGGTGTCAGAAGACTGTCAACATCCGGTACCACATTCTTCCAAGCCAAGGCCTGGGATATGCTCTCGGCTCCTGAGGAGTCACGTCATGATTCTTGTCACCGGTGCGGGCGGTACGATCGGCAGCGAAGTCGTCAAAGCACTCAGCGCCACCAGTGCGCGATTCCGCGTGGCGTTCAAGTCGAAGGACAAAGCGGAGATTGCACGTCGATCGGGACTCGATGCGGTGCTGATCGATTTCGCCGACCCAAAGTCGCTCGGTCCGGCGATGCGGGGGATCGAGCGGCTGTTTCTGTTGGGAACGGGCGCACTGGATCAGACCGAGAAAGAAATCGCCGCGGTCGACGCAGCCAAAGCAGCCGGCGTCGCTCATGTCGTCAAACTGTCGGTGTGGGGTGCAGAGACCGAAGGCTTCTCCTTCGCGAAGATTCATCGGCCGGTGGAGCGGCATCTCCAGGCCTCGGGGCTGACGTGGACCCTCCTGCGCCCCAACGGCTTCATGCAGAACGTCGTCAACTATTACGCCACAACGATCAAGAGTCAGAACGCGTTCTATCTTCCATCACGCGGCGCGCGCATCAGCCATGTCGACGCACGCGACGTCGCTGCAGTAGCAGCGATGGCTCTCACCAATCCTGGCTTCGAGGCTCGCGTGCTGACACTGAGCGGCCCTGAAGCACTCACCTACACAGAGATCGCACGAAAACTGTCGGCCACCCTTGGCCGTGAGATCGCCTATGTCGACGTGCCCGACGAGGCGTTCAAAGCAGGCGCTATTGCCGCCGGAATCCCTGGGTATTACGTCGATGCGCTGATCGACTTGATTCACTTCTATTCCAATCATGAGGCCGGCACGATCACCACCGACATCCAAAGCGTCACCGGCAAGCCGCCGATCAGCTTCGACAGCTTCGCGAAAGACTACAAAGCAGCGTTGTCGGCGTGAGACGGGGCCGCAGTCGAATCGATCGGTGTGCGGTCCGTAGTCACACGGCGTTGCGAGGTCTCAGGTCATGAGCAGCGACACGATGCCCGTGCTCTTTCTCGGCCATGGTTCGCCTATGAACGCGATCGAAGACAGCGAATACAGGCGCGGATGGGCTGCGGTTGCCGAGCGGTTGCCCAAGCCGAGAGCTGTGTTGTGCATTTCGGCTCACTGGGAAACGCCAGGGGTAATGATCACCGCCACCGAGAAACCTGAAACGATTCATGATTTCTATGGCTTCCCGCGCGCGCTGTTTGACGTGCAGTACCCGGCACCCGGCGACCCGGGCGTGGCACGCGAGACGGTCCGCTCCGTTCGACGTGTTCCGATCGCGCTGGATGAGGCACGTGGGCTGGATCATGGGGCGTGGAGCGTCTTGGTCGCGATGTATCCCGATGCCGGCGTACCGATCGTGCAGTTGAGTCTCGACACGCGGCAGCCCGCTGCCTTTCACTACGAACTGGCGCGCGAGCTAGCCCCGCTGCGCGATCAAGGGGTCTTGGTGCTCGGCAGCGGGAACATCGTGCACAATCTGCGCGCCATCGATTTCCGAAACAAGGGCGGCTTCGATTGGGCGCGCGAATTCGAAGCCGAGTTGGTGCATCGCATTCGACAACACGACCACGAGGCGCTGATCGACTACCAGCATCTAGGGCCTGCCTGGAGCCTTGCGATTCCTACCGCCGAACATTTCTTGCCGTTGTTGTACTGTCTGGCGCTACAGCGCGACTCGGAAAACGTCTCACTGTTCAACGAGGGAGTGGTGCTGGGGTCGATCTCGATGACCTCTCTCACGATTGGGACTTCCACGCCGCGCCGTGAGTCGCAGGTCTGACCAGGGTCCAGGCGCACGTCATCGACTCACGAGCCAATCAAGGCGTGTTCGTCCCCGAGCGTCGGCGGTCTGGGCGCACCCTTTCCGCGGTATTTCGTCGACACCCGCTCAGGGCTGCAGCCGAGATGCGCTCCAGGGACCGTCCGATCGCGTCCAGGCCGCGCGATCATGCAGCCGACCGCCACCGCCGACCCACAACTCGATGCGCTGAAGACGTAGGCAATACCCACCCCAGTGTGGCGGTCTCGGAATGTCGACATTCGTCCCACCGCTCAACAACCACTGCGGTGCGACGTTGAAGCGACTCATCACGTCTGCAGTTTTTGCTACAAGGTCGCTGCGCTTCGCGAGCGGTTGACTTTGCGCGCTGACCCACGCACCGAGCCTGGACAGCAACGGGCGCGATGCAAAGTAGGCGTCGCTGTCTTGGTCCGAGACCTTCGTCACCACCCCTTCCATCCGCACCTGACGGCCCACGTCATGCCAATGGAACACCGCCGCACATCGCGGGTTCGATTCGAGTTCCAGCCCCTTGCGGCTGTTGTAGTTGGTATAGAAAACGATCGCTCCTGCATCGGGATCGACCGCCTTGCACAGCACGACCCGCGCGGATGGTTGTCCCTCACGGGTGGTCGTGGCCAGCACCATCGCGTTCGCATCGGCGTACCTGCCGCTCTCTTTGGCCTCTTTGAACCAAAGTCCAAACAGTGCCATCGGATCGTCGGGCAGCGGGTCTGGCAGACCGGAAAGCCCTAGCAACTGATCCAACACCGCCTTGAACGCAGCATTCACTCCCAGTGGACTCATGCGGACTCGCTCCTGCTCGCGCCCGCGTGGGTCGCGTTCGCGCCGGCGCAGTTTGCCTCAGCTCGGCAACGCTGTCGTCAACGAGCGATCGCATCGAGGCCCAGGAGCGCGTTACAAGTCCTCAGCCCGGGGGCACGTCGGCTGGACGGGGATGTCGTGACATCAATCGAGATGCGAGCGGCTCGACCTCCCGCGCCAGCCTCCAAATGGGCCAGTGGTCAAGTACAAACGGTCTGATCGTTGCCAGTTCGGCGGATTGTTACCCCTGATTGAGCAATTTCAATTGACCTGCGATCACGTTTCCCCGTACAAACCAGACGTCGCTCCGGAGGGCGTCCACATGTCCACAACCTCGTTGGCCCGCGGCCTCGCCGCCGTCGTCTCGTCGTGCCTTCTGTTCACGTTCGCAATCGCCTTCACCGACAAACGCGAGCCGTCGCGCTTCGACGACAAGGCGACGTCACCCTCAGCATTCGTGATCGGCACCGCTGCCCTCGATTCGAACTCTTTGGGCACCGGTGATCCGCTGCAACAGGGATGGGATCGCTTCTCCAGCGATCATGGCGGCTGGACCGTGAGTCTCGACCAGCGCAGCGGTCTACCGCTGTTGGCGGCCGGCCGCGGCATCGCCTGGGTTCCTGGAGCGGGTAATCAGCTCAGGGGCCCTGAGCCGACGCTTTCCACGCTCGAGCAACTCGCACGCCAGTTCCTCGATCAACACACGTTCTTGTTGGGAAGCTGGCGAGGACAACTCGCTCTCGATACCGCGGCGAGCGGACTCGTCAATCCCCGGACCTGGCAGGTGACGTTCCGGCAGGTCGTGAACGACGTTCCGGTTCAAGGGGCACGTTTCGACTTTCATGTGGTGCAAGGGAATTTGGTGGCGTTTGGTGCCCAGGGTTGGAACTCGGTTCGAGTCGGCACCACACCAGCCCTCTCGCGTGATCAGGCTCGCGCCAAGCTCAACGCCTATCTCGGCGTCGTGAACGCCGCAGAATTGACCGATTTCGAGGCGGGAGCGCTCGAGCTCAAGTCGCGCGATCCGCTCGGCCTGTCGGCCAGCGCGTGGAAAGGCTCGCGCGGTGAAGGACTCACCCACCAACTCATCTGGCGCTTCGTCGTGCGTGCCGTCGGCGAGCAAGCGATGTGGGTTGCCGAACTGGACGCCAACAGCGGCGCGATCGTCAGCTTCGTAGACAACACGCGCTACGACCGAATCAAGGGTGGCGTCTTCCCGCTCTCCAACGACGGTGCCGGCCCTGAAGGTCAGGAGCAGGCCAACTTCCCGATGCCATTCGCCGACTACACCGTCAACGGCGGCGCCATTCAATACACCGGCGATCACGGCATCGTCTCTTGCAGCAACGGATCTACCATACGTTCACAATTCAACGGCCGGTACATTCGCGTCTCTGACAACTGCGGCGCCGTCGATCAGAGCGGCTTGTGCGAAGACGGTATCGATTTTGGTCAGAGCGCAGGAACCGATTGCCAGGTCCCGGCCGGCAAATCCGCGGGCGACACCCACTCGGCACGATCGTCGTTTTATCACCTCAATTTGGTGATGGCGAAGGGGCGCGCGTGGTTGCCATCCAACGGTTGGCTGCAGACGCAGCTTACCGACATCGTCAACATCAACAACACCTGCAATGCGTTTTGGGATGGCAACGTCAACTTCTACCGTTCCGGTGGCGGATGCCGCAATACAGGCGAGCTGCAGGGCGTGTTCGTTCACGAGTGGGGCCACGGGATCGACGCCAACGACGGCGGCGGATACGACAATCCTTCCGAAGCGTACGCCGACATCGTGGCGGTGTTCGAATCGCGCCTGTCGTGTGTCGGTCGTGGGTTCTATGTCGGCCAACAGTGCAGCGGCTACGGCGATTCATGCCTCAATTGCACCGGCATTCGCGACCAAGATTGGGACAAGCGTGTCGCACACACACCTGCCACCCCGCAAGGGTTCTTGACCAACAACTGCGGCGGCGGTGGCGGCCCGTGCGGCAAGGAAGAGCACTGCGAAAGCTATGTCGGCGCCGAGACGCTGTTCGATCTGGCCACCCGCGATCTGACCGCGGCTGGACTCGATCTAGCCTCGGGCTGGCAGTTGGCGGAACGACTTTGGTATCAGTCGCGCAACGGCTCCGGTGGTAACGCCTACAACTGCGCACTGCCCAGTTCCGATGGCTGCGGCACCGGAAGTTGGTTCCACAAACTCCGCCTCGCCGACGATGACGACGGCAATCTCAACAACGGTACGCCCCATGCGCAAGCGCTCTTCAACGCCTTCAAACGGCACAATATCGCTTGCGGCACCGCAGCCGACGCCTCCAACCAGAACACGTCGAGCTGCCCGGTCCTGGCGCAACCGATCGTTTCGGCAACCGCAGGCTCCGGGTCGGTCACGGTCAGTTGGTCGGCCGTACCGGGTGCGTCGAAGTACCGAATTCTGCGCAACGATCTTGGCTGCACCTACGCACAACTGATCCTCGCCGAGGTCGCCGCCCCCGCCACCACTTACCTGGACTCCGATGTTGCCAACGGCTTTACGGTCTACTACCGCGTGCAGGCGATTGGCGCGAACAGCGCCTGCGAGTCCGCCGTATCGCTCTGCGAGTCGACAGCGGCGCAGCCGTTCGCCGGCAACGTCAGCTTCGAGGCCGACACCTACGGTTGCAGCACCAACATTGCCGTCAAGCTGACCGACGCGAACGTCGGTGCTCCGACAGCGACGGTCGAGGTTTGGTCGGATAGCGAGCCGACACCGGAGAATCTGATCCTTACCGAGCTCTTCCCTGGTTCCGGCAAATATCGCGGAACGATCGCAAGCACCAGCGGCCCCGCCGTCCACGGCGATGGCTTCTTGTCGATCCAGCACAACAATGCGATGCACGTGAAGTACATCGACGCCGACAACGGCTCGGGCGGCTTCAACGTCCCGGTCGAAGACACCGCCACCGGCGACTGCATCTATCCCGTCATCACCAACCCGCATGACACCAACACCGGCTTGACGTCGTCGACGATCGTGTGGACCACCGACGAAGCGAGCGACAGCGTGGTGACCTGGGGCCCCGTCGCACCACCAACCAACAATGCGACATCGGGTGGATTGACCACCAACCATCAGGTCGGCCTGGCGGGACTGCAATCGTGCACGGTCTACTACTACGACGTCCGCTCCACCGATCCTGCGGGGAACATCGCGGTCGCCAACAACGGGAATCAGTACTACCACTTCGAAACGCTCGGCGACTTTGGACAAGGCCTGCAGCCATGCCACCAGGGACGGCTCACGGCAACACCGGAAGTTCTGTCCTGCACCAGCACGCTCGCGTTGAACCTGGTCGACTTGGATCTCAATCTTTCCAGCACGGCGATCAACACGGTCGTCGTTCGCGTCAGTTCCACCACCGAGTCGACGCCGGAGACGGTCGTTCTAACCGAAACGGGTGTGAATACCAGCACCTTCACCGGCAGCATCCTATTGGCGCCAGGCCCGGCAATCACCGGCAACGGCAAGCTCGAAGCAAGCCACGCCGACACGATCACCGCCAGCTACGCCGACGCCGATGACGGCGCCGGCATCCCGCGCGTCTCGTTCGACACCTCTGTCGCCGACTGCAGCGGTGCAAGTTTCAACCCGGTCCAAGTCATCGACATCCGCGACGATCAGGCATCGATCCGCTGGACCACCAACGAGCCGACAACCGGTCGCGTGGAGTGGGGCAGCAGCGCGTCGCTCGGCAGTTCCGTTCAGGACAACGCGCTATCCACGAGTCATCAGGTGACGATCAGCCCGCTCTTGGAGTGCGGCCGCTACTACTTCCGAGTGTTCTCGACCGATGCCTACGGCAATCAGAGCCAGATCGATGCCGCCGGTCAGCCGTTCAGCTTCAACTCATCGATCATCCCGGGCATCTTCCGCGACAACTTCGACACCGCAACCACCAACTGGACGCTCGAAGGCGAGTGGCAGGTGACCAATCCTCAAGGCAAGGGAAGCTCGCCGGGCGATCCGACGGTTTCATTCACTGGGACGAAGGTGCTGGGACACGATCTCACCGGGTTGGGAGCGCATGCCGGTGACTACGAGCGATCGGTCAACGAACGTGCGATCAGCCCCAAGATCAATGCCTCGGGCAAGAGTCGACTCCAACTTTGGTTCCGTCGCTGGCTGAACGTCGGCGGTGGTGGGATCTC
>CAZAHQ010000069.1:0-11213 GCA_964484415.1 uncultured Acidobacteriota bacterium
AGGCACCCGTCAAGGCCACTCCTAACAACAGCGACGCGAGGCGACGCATGGGGAATCTCCCTTGAAAGTCCGTGCGGGCGTGTCCCCGCAAGTCGAGTCGCGAAGGTTAGCATCCGCGCATGATCGACCGCCTCTTTGGGATTCTGTTGTTTCTTCCGGTCCCGATCGTGTTGTGGCTCTTCACCACCGCCCCGTTCGGGGTCGGCCGATCGCTGGCGCTGGGAACTGCGCTGGCGGTCTCGCACCGTATCTATGCGCGGCCGTTCGCGTTGGCACGCTCGGCACGCCGATGTCTTTGGTGCGGCGGACCACCGCGCGAACCACGGACCGTCACGCTGCGAGAGCCGCTGGGACAGACTGCTTGGGCCTCCTGTTCAGACCATCGCGCGCCGCTCTTGCGCTTCTTCTCGTTCGCGGCCCGGTTCGGGACGGCGACCCGGGTCGGCATCCTCGGTTCGATCGCGGCGCTGTTCGTGGCGGCGATGGTGTGGCGTTTCGACGGCGCCGTGATGCTGTTCCGATTGGGTGTTGCGTTGACCGTTCTGCCGCTCGGTTGGTTTGCGGTGTGGTGCGGCACGCTCCCTTCGGACGAGACACCACTGCCAACCCCGTTCCCCGTGCACATTCAGGCGCTGATCGGAACCTACTGGGTGAGCTGGCTGTTCGCCGTGATCGGGGTCGCTTGGCTGGTGCGCGCCGTCTGGTGGTTCTTTTCATAACGACCAGAATGTAGCGCCCTGTGCGGAGCGATCGGTTTCATCCAGCTTGCAGTTCCTTCAACGTTTGCTTCACGGCTTCGGCATGACCGGCGGCCTTCACCTTGGCCCAGTGATGCATCACCTTCCCGGCCGGATCGATGATCACGGTCGAGCGAATCACGCCGGTAACCGGCTTGCCGTACATCAGCTTCTCACCGTAGGCGCCGTACTTGACGAGCACTGATTTGTCCTCGTTGGAGAGCAGACCGATTGCGAGCTTGTGCTTTCTGATGAACTTCTGGTGAGTCGCTGGACTGTCGGGGCTGCAACCGTAGACCACAGCGTCGAGTTTCTCGAACGCTTTGATCCCTGAGGTGAACTCGCACGCCTCGGTGGTGCAGCCCGGCGTGTCGTCTTTGGGGTAGAAGTACAAAACGACCCACTTGCCGGCCAGGTCGGTCAACGAGACCTTGTTGCCGTCTTGATCGGGCAGCGTGAATGCCGGCGCCTTCTTGCCGACTACCAGTTTTGATTCGGACATCGTGCCTGCTCCTTGTCGGTGCCGAGATTATGGCGTAGCCCGAGCGTGGCCACCGCAGGCCCAAGCGCAGGCGCCCTCCGGGCACCATGGTTCATCGGGCACGCACCGGCACCGCGTCAACAACCGGTCGTATCTAGGCGTCGTCCGTGGCAAGCAGCGGCAGCGCCTCGGAGCGCGACGCACGATCGGTCGCAACCGCAGCGATCAACGCCGCATTGACGATCTCAGCCACGGTGGTCCCGTGCATCAACACATGCACGGGCTGCCGCATTCCGAGCAGGATCGGCCCGATGGTATCGGCTCGGCCCAAGCGCTGGACCATCTTGTACCCGATGTTCCCAGACGTCAGGTCGGGGAAGATCAACACGTTCGCGTCCCCTTTGATGCGCGAGTGCGGATAGTTGTCGCGAACCAGCTCTGGATCGACCGCCGTTTCGAGATGCATTTCTCCGTCGACGATCAGGTCCGGCCGGCGTGCGTGCAGTAGCGCGACCGCATCGGCCACGCGTTGCGAGATGGGGTGTCGCACCGAGCCGAAGGTCGAGAAGGCGAGGTAGGCGATCCGCGGCTCGATGTCGAAGGTCTTCGCTGCCGCCGCTGCCAGCTCGCCAATCTCGGCCAGTGTTTCGGCGTCGGGCTCGATATTGACCATGGTGTCGGCGCAAAAGAACAGCTTGTCGCGCAATACCAGCAGATGCAGTGCGGAGACCCGCTTGGCACCTTCCGCCAACCCGACGATTTGGATCGCGGGCCGAATCGTTTCGGGATACGGTCCCGACATTCCGCCCACGAACCCGTCCGCATGCCCGCTTCTGAGCATCATCAGCGCGAAGGTCGTCGGCTGACGAACCTGAGCCGCAGCCGTCGATTGCAGCATTCCTTTGCGCTGCCTCATCCGATAGAGCTCCTCGGCATAAAGCGTGAGCCGCGGCGATCGCTCGATGTCGATCACCTCGCATCCCTGCAAGTCGATCTCGTTCTCCGCGGCACGCTTTCGAATCACGTCGGCTCGACCCAGCAACAAAGGTACGGCGAACCGCTGGTCGGCAATATCGTGCGCGGCACGCAACACGATCGGCTCCTCCCCCTCGGGGAAGACGAGTCGACGCGCGGCCGTGCGGAGCGCCTTGTGCAACAGCATGTTCATCACCTTGCGTGATGGACCAAGAATCAACTCCAACGACTCTCGATAGGCCGCGATGTCGGCGATCGGGCGGCGCGCAACGCCGCTCTCCATCGCGGCGGAGGCAACCGCCGGTGCGACCCACAGCAGCACGCGTGGATCGAACGGCTTGGGAATCAAGTATTCGCGGCCAAACCGCAAGGTCGACAGTCCGTACGCTTTCAACACCGACTCCGGCACGTCCTCTCGCGCCAGATCGGCAAGGGCGTGAGCCGCCGCCAGCTTCATCCCGTCATCAATCGCGCGTGCACGAACGTCGAGCGCCGCACGAAAGATGAACGGAAAACCCAACACGTTGTTGACCTGATTGGGATAGTCCGAGCGCCCGGTGGCGACGATCGCGTCGGGTCGCGCGGTCAGCGCCTCGTCGTAGCCGATCTCAGGATCGGGGTTGGCCATTGCAAAGATCAAGGGATCGGACGCCATCGCTTGCAGCATCTGTGGCGTGACCAGATTCGGCCCCGAAACGCCGACGAAGGCATCGGCTCCACGCAACGCCTCGGCGAGCGTGCGCAGCGGCGTGTCGGCAGCGAATCGTTGCTTGTAGGGGTTCATCTTCTCGCTGCGCCCCTGGTAGATCACGCCGACCGTATCGACGAGCAACACGTTCTCCCGGCGGACACCGAGATTGAGATACATCTCGACACAGGCGATCCCGGCGGCCCCCGCGCCGCAGAACACGACCCGCAGGTCGCCGATCTTCTTGCCGGTAATCATCAAGGCGTTCAACAACGCGGCGCCGGAGATGATCGCCGTGCCGTGTTGGTCGTCGTGGAAGACTGGAATACTCATGGTGCGGCGCAGTTGCTCCTCGATGTAGAAGCACTCCGGCGCTTTGATGTCTTCCAGGTTGATCCCGCCGAACGTCGGCTCCAGGGCTTGAACGATTTGGATCAACCGGTCCGGATCGCGTGCGTTCAGCTCCAGATCGAAGACGTCGATGTCAGCGAAGCGCTTGAACAGCGTGGCCTTCCCCTCCATTACCGGCTTGCCCGCCAAGGGACCGATGTCTCCCAAACCGAGGACCGCGGTCCCGTTGGTCACTACCGCCACCAGGTTTCCCTTGCTGGTGAAGCGATAGGCCGCCTCGGGGTGCTTCTCGATTTCAAGACAAGGGAGCGCAACACCAGGGGTGTAGGCCAGCGACAGATCGCGCTGGGTCAAGAACGGTTTGCTACAAACGACTTCCAGTTTTCCGGGGCGTGGCTTCTCGTGGTAGTCGAACACGTCCTCGGCTCGAATCCTCATGCGGCCGCCTTTCGCGAAGGGACATCACGCGTGAGTGAAAGCCCGGGCGGGGCGGCGAGCACTTGACCGATGTGTGGTCGGGGCGAGGCGCAACGCGCCTTCGAGTCAGCCCACCTGTTTCGCGCTGAGCATCACAAGGGCAGCGCCTGTGATATAGGCCACCACCCACCAGGCATAGGCGTAGCGCGAATACAAGTGCAACCCGCGCGGTACCTCGGCCTCGCCGTAACCCAGCCGATGCCGCCAAATGCGTACGGTGTCAATCACCATCACCGTGAGCGCCGAGTATCCGAGCACACCGTGCAAGGTCCACAGCGATCGATCGGTGCCGAAGATCATCCCTAACGTGGCGATCACGTCGAAGATCACGCCGGCTGTCAACCAACGCACCACGCCACGTGTCGCACGGCGTTGCCGTTGCTGCAAAACGGTCCCAACGGTGTAGCAGGCCAAAGCCAGGTTGACGATCAGAATCGCGGCGCGCAGGGTCGAGTTCATGCTTTCCTCGTCGTGTTTGAAACGGGTGTAAGGATAGCCAATCGATGCCGGGGATCGCCTGGCAAATCGAGCAAGCGCGCGCGCGGCCAGGTTAGGGCAGACTGTCGGCTTCCTGGAGCCCGCCTCATGCCCTGTCAGTGGTACCGAGTCTTCTTTTTCGTCGCGATCGCATCGGTCTTGGCGCTCACCGGTTGTGGTGGGGATCGGCCGGCGGAAGCCGGGCGATCGGCCGAGGTGAAGCCGGAGGATGCAGCGCGCCAACCGGACCCGATCGCGGTTCGCACCGCGCCGGTCGACACGCGCACGATGGTCTCGATCCATCGGGCTTCCACCACGCTGCGGGCCGCGCGACAGGCGCCGGTGGTGGCACGGGCTGCCGGAATCGTACGCGAGATCCGAGTCGAAGAAGGGACTTACGTCGCTCCAGGGCAAGTTCTGGCTGTGCTCGAAGATGACGAGGCGCGACTGAACGCCGAAAAGGCCCGCGTCGACTTGGACGTTTCCGAGCGCGAGTTCGCGCGGGCAGATCAGTTGCTCAACGACCATCTGCTCTCGGCACAAGAACATGGCCAGAAGCAGGCGGCACTGGCGCAGGCCAAGGCGGCGCGTGAGCGGAGCGATTTGGCTCTGACATGGACCAAGATCACGGCGCCGTTCGGCGGTGTGGTCACCAAGCGGATGCTCGATCGCGGCGCCACCGTAAGTTCGATGCAACCGGTCTTCGAACTCGCCGATGTCTCGCGCCTCTACGCCGACGTGCCGATTCCCGAAGCGGTCGCCGCCAAACTCGTCGCGGGAGGCAAGACCACACTCAAGCCGGTCGCCTCGGGCGTGGTCGAGGCGGTGATCGAGCGGCTGTCGCCAGCAGTGGAGGCAACCACAGGCACCGTCAAGGTCACCGTGGTAACCGCCGCGACGAAGGGGTTGAAGCCGGGAGCGTTCGTCGAGGTCGAGGTCGTTACCGACACGCACGCCAACGTCACTACCGTGCCGCGCGAGGCGTTGATCGCCGATGGTTCTCGTTGGCGCGTCTTCACCATCGAGCAAGACAAAGCGAAGGCCGTGGGTGTCGTCACAGGATTCGAAAGCGACGGGCGCGTCGAAGTCGGTGCCGAGCCCGGCGCCGCTGCGATCGTCAACGGCATGGAGGTCGTCACCTCCGGTGCCGCAGCACTGACCGACGGTGCCCCGGTGCGCGTCATCGTCGACAAGCCGTGAACTCATGACCGGGCTCCCGCGCTGGTCGGTGCAGCGCCCGATCGCCGTGGCAATGGCCACGATCGCGCTCGTGACCTTCGGCGTGCTTGCTTACGGTCGCTTGCCGGTACGGCTGTTGCCCGATGTTTCGTACCCGACGCTTACGATCGAGACGGTCTACCCCGACGCGGCGCCGGTGGAAGTCGAAGCGTTCGTCACCCGTCCGGTCGAAGAAGCGGTCGGTGTGATCCCTGGTGTTCGCGCGCTGCGCAGTGCATCCCGCGCCGGTCGCTCCGAGGTGGTGCTCGAATTCGAGTGGGGCACCTCGATGGATGAAACGGCGCTCGACGTGCGGGAGAAACTCGGCCTGTTGAATTTGCCGCGCGAGGCCGAGGTGCCGCGCGTGTTGCGATTCGACCCGAATCTCGACCCCGTGATCCGCTTGGCGTTCTCCGGGAATCGATCGCTGCCTGATCAACGCCGATTGGCCGAACGCTGGTTGGCGCCGCGCCTCGAATCGATCGACGGTGTCGCTGCCGCCAAAGTGCGTGGCGGTTTGACTCCGGAAATCGTTGTGCATGTCGACGATCGAAAATTGGCGGCCTACGGGTTGGATCTCGATGCCGTGTCCGCGGCGCTGCGCTCCGAAAACATCAACCGTCCGGGCGGTCGAATCAAGGATCGTGGTGCGGTCTATTTGGTCCGCACGCTGCATGAGTTCGAAACGCTCGAGCAGGTCCAGCGCGCGGTGGTGAGATCGAGCACGACTGGCGTGATTCGAATCGAAGACATTGCCGAGGTGCAGCGCAGCCACGCCGATGCCGAGGAGGTCGCGCGCTTCGACGGCAAGGAAGCGGTCGAGGTCGATCTTTATCGCGAAGGTGCGGTCAACACCACCGCGATGGCTGCCGCGGTGCGCGCGGCGCTGCCGAAGATCACGCGGGAGCTGCCGGACGGCATGGCGATGGCGCTTCTGAGCGATCAGTCGCGGTACATCGACGCCGCTGTCGACGAGGTCAAGAACACCGCCTGGCAAGGTGGGCTGTTGGCGGTGATCGTTTTGTATTTCTTTCTGCGCGACCCGGCGTCGACGGGAGTGATTGCCCTCTCGATTCCGATCAGCGTGGTGGTGACGTTCATTCCCTTGCTGCAGCACGGCTCGACACTGAACATCATGTCGTTGGGCGGCTTGGCACTCGGAATCGGCAGCCTGGTCGACAACTCGATCGTGGTGCTCGAAGCGATCGCTCGTTGGCGAGCGATCGGCGTCTCTCGATTCGATGCCGCGCTCAAGGGAGCCGCGGAGGTCGCCGCGCCCGTCACAGCATCGACCGCAACCAACGTCGCGGTGTTCTTTCCGATCGTGTTCGTGGAAGGGATCGCTGGCCAGATGTTCCGCGACCTGGCAGTGACCGTTTGCTGGTCGCACGCGATTTCGCTGTTGGTGGCACTGACCGTGGTGCCTGCGTTGGCTGCCTTGGGCGATCGCGGTCAGGCCGCTTCCGGATCCAACGCGACACTGTTTTTGTTCGACAAGACCGAGGGTCCGCGCAAGGCGGAGTTGATCGCTGGATGGGGCCGCGAGCTGGTGCAGTCTGTCCCGCTGGGTGTGCCGCGTTGGCTCTGGCCGTTTGCTGTGCTGCTGCGCGTTGCGGCCGCGTTCTGCGGTTTGGTGGGGCTGACGCTCGCGTTGCCATGGATCTGGTTGATTACATCCGATATGGGGCAGACGGCGCGCGCCGGCCTGCCACGAGCGTTGGCAACACGCCTGTTGCCGCTCGCACGCCGAGCCCCATTGGGCGCTGCGCCGCTCGACGAGTTTCTTTATTGGGCGTTGTTTCCCTTGCGATTCGTGGTGTTCGGTCTGGCTGCACCGCTCGCTCTGCTCGTCGCCGTCGTGGGGGCCGTGGTTTGGCGCGTTCTCGCGCGGTTGATCGATGTCGTGATGTGGCCGCTCGGCAAACTCTACGCCCGGCTCGAGACCGCCTACCCGTTGATCGTCGCGCGCGCCTTGTCGGTGCGCCTGGCTGTCATCGCAGCCGCCGCGCTGACCTTCGCACTGTGTCTTTTCGGCGGCACACGCCTGGGGACCGAGTTGGTGCCGGATGTCACTCAGGGTGAATTCGGGCTGCGCTTCGAGTTTCCGGAAGGCACCCCGCTGGAAGTCACCTCGGCACGAGTCGCGGAAGCGGAACGCACACTCTCGGAGGGTGGTCAGTTCACACGAGTGTTTTCGCTGGCAGGTGTGCTGCCCGGCGCCGGTGGCGGTGAAGAAACGACGGGCGAGAATTTGGCCCAGATCGAGTTGGTATTGCCGGCCGATACAAGCGCGGCTCGCGAACTTCAGTTGCAGCGCAGCGCGCGTGCGACCGCCGAGCGACTCACCGGCGCCGAGGTGCAGGCCACCAGCACCCGCCTTCTGGGTGTCGAAGCGCCGGTGGCGATCGAGTTGTTCTGCAACGACCTCGAGCTTTTGGTCAATGCCTCGAAACAGGTCGAGGCCGGCCTGCGCGCGGTGCCCGGTATCGTCGATGTGGCCTCGACCACACAGGCCGGTCAACCCGAGGTTCGGTTGTTGCTCGATCCCGACCGTGCCGCCTACTACGGGCTCGATGCCGACAAGATCGGGCGTTTGATTCGCGCGGCGATTCGCGGTGAGTTGGCGGGGAAGTTCCGCGAAGGGGACGACCGGATCGACATACGAGTGCGCGTCGCCAACGGATCCCGCGATCGCGCCGACGATGTCGGTCAAACGTTGGTGCCGTTGAAAACAGGTCTCTCGGTTCCGGTCAATGCGCTCGGCACCACCGAGATCGGCCGCGGCCCGGCGGTGATCAATCGCACGGCCGAGGGCCGGCTCGCGCGCGTTACCGCACAGGTGCGCGGCGCCGATCTCGGCAGCGTCTTGGTCAACGTGCGCGCGATGCTCCGCACACTCGACCTACCGGCCGATGTGGTCGCGCGGGTGGCAGGTCAGAACGAAGAGATGGCGACGTCATTCCGCTCGCTTGGATTGATGTTGATCTTGGCGCTGTTTCTGGTGTTCGCGTCGATGGCGAGTCTGTTCGAGTCGCTGCGTTGGCCCTTGATCATCATGCTGACCGTACCGTTGGGTTTGGTCGGCGCTGTGCTCTCGTTACTCGTGACCGGCACGACGATCAACATCCTGGTGCTGATCGGCATCGTGATTCTGGCCGGCATCGTGGTCAACAATGCGATCGTGTTGATCGATGCGATCGGACGCCGGCTCGGCGAAGGACAATCGCTCGACTCGGCGATCATCGACGCGGGGCGCGAACGGTTGAGGCCAATCATGATGACCACCTCCACCACGGTATTGGGCTTGTTGCCGATGGCATTGAGCCGCGAGGCGGGATCGGAGCTGCGGATTCCGTTGGCGATAACGGTGATGGGTGGACTGACGGTGGCGACGCTTCTCACGCTGGTCGTGATTCCGTGCGTCTTCAGGACCACCGAAGCGCGCCGCTACGCCAAGCCGCAGGCCACGCCATGACACTTGCCGAGTTCGCCATCCGTCGACCCGTCACCACCTTCATGGGATTGGTCTCACTGATGGTTTTGGGTGCGGTGGCGATTTGGCGCCTGCCGCTGGGCTTCATGCCGGATGTCACCTCCGCCGCCGTCTATGTCGAGGTCCCCTACCCCAACGCCCACCCGCTCGAGATCGTGCGCGACGTGATCGAGCCACTCGAAGACGAGATCGCGTTGGTTCCCGGACTGAAGCAACTGGAGAGCGAAGCGCGCTCCGGTTCGGGGCAGATCACATGCAGCTTCGACGCTGGCGACAACCTTGCGCTGCGCCGGCTGGAGATCCGCGATGCGGTCGATCGGGCGCGGCCGAACCTGCCGAGCGGTGTCGATCGCATCTTTGTCAACGAGGAACACGGCGGCCCCGACAACGAAGCGGTGCTGGAAGGACGCATCGCCGCCGATCGCGATTTGTCGCGCGACTGGGATCTGATCGAGCGACGCGTGAAGGGCCAACTCGAGCGCATACCCGGTGTGGCACGCGTCGACTTCTACGGAATCGATCCGCCGCGTCTGGAGGTCGATCTCGATCTCGACAAGCTGCGGCAGCATCGCGTCACACCGCAGCAGATTGCGCAGACGATCGAGGCTGCCAATAGCGGCGTGGCGATGGGCGTCGTGCGCGGCCCATCGATGCGCTTCGACGTCCGGGGCGGCGGCCGCCCAGAGACGGCCGACGATGTGGCCGGGTTGCCGATCGCTGGGAGTTCCTTGCGAGTCGGCGATCTCGCGCGAGTTTCGTTGACCACGCCCGATCTCGACACCGCGCGCCGCCTCAACGGCAAACCAGCGATCGGGTTCGATGTTTTCAAGGCTCCTTCGGCCAACACGGTAGCGGTGGCGGGCCGCTTGAAGACCGCCATCGAGCAGATGCGTCAGGACGAGTTCCTGCGTGGAATCGACGTCTTGGTACGGCGCGATCAAGCGGAGGAGATCAAGCTCAGCCTCGAGGGACTGTTCGACGCGGGGTGGCATGGCGGCATCTTGAGCGTGCTCGTGATGCTGATCTTCTTGCGGCGTGTGTCGTCGACGCTGGTGATAGCGGTCGCAATTCCGTTCTCGCTGATCTCCACGTGCGCCGCGCTGTATGTGCTCGGGATGGAGCTAAACGTCCTGACGATGCTGGGCCTGATGCTGGGGGTTGGGTTGCTGGTGGACGACGCCATCGTCGTGATGGAAAACGTGCATCGCCTGCAAGAGCGCGGGCTCTCGCCGCTGGCTGCCGCCGAGCAGGGCGCCAGCGATGTCGCGTTGGCGGTAACCGCCAGCACGGCAACCACGGTGATTGTCTGGGCCTGGCTGTTGTTTGCGCCGCCGGGCGTCATGACGACCTATCTGTCGCAGGTGGCGGTGACCGTCAGCTTGGCGATCACCTGCTCGTTGCTGGTCTCGCTGACGTTCATCCCGCTGGCGGTCGCTCGCTTCATCAAGCCGAAAAGCCAGGGGCCCGGGATTTTCGGCCGATGGTTCTTGCCGCTCTACCAGTCGACGATGCGGCTCACGCTGCGGCATCGAATGGCGACGCTGTTGGTGCTTTTCGGGTTGGCACTGTCGACAGTCTTTCCGTTCAATCGAATCGAGAAGACCAGTGAGCCGAAGTTCATGCCGACACGCGTGCCAATCTCGATGCAGATCAAAGAACCGATCACGCTGGAGCGTTTCGGCGAGATCGTGCAGCGCGTGGAGAACGCCGTGGAACCGCTGCGCGATACGCTTCGGTTCAGCGACGTCTACAGTTTCTACAACGAGCAAGGTTGGGGCGCTGTGATGCTGGTGTTACCGCGCGAATTGGCCACCGAGGAGTACGCCGCCAAGGTGCGCGAGGCGGTCAAGCCGTTGCTTCCCGTCATTCCAGGCGTGGAGATGGCGCTGCGCGATCGGATGTTCTGGCGCGGGCGCGGCGGTGGCGGTGCCGGCGATCGCAACATCACGCTGGCGCTACGGGGCAATGAGCCGGAAGGGGTCCTACTCGCGGCGGCAATGATGCGCGACACCCTCGATGCGACCCTGCCGGCCGGCATGGAGACCGAGTTGCCTCAGACGAGCGAGCAGAAGGAAGCGCTGATCGTGGTCGACCCCGATCGACTGCGACAATCCGGCACCAGCGTGGACGCGATCTCGACCGCAATCGCCGCGGTGTTCCGCGGACAGAACTTGCGACGCCTGCACACGCCGCGCGGCGAACGGGATGTGTTCATCGGCGTACCGGAGCGCGATGCTGTCGGCTTGGCCGAGTTGGAGAACCTACCGGTGCCGACCGCGGCCGGTTCGGTCCCGTTGGGGGCGCTGACCGACATGC
>CAZAHQ010000070.1:0-11190 GCA_964484415.1 uncultured Acidobacteriota bacterium
AGTTGGTCGGCGGTGAGCAAATTCTTGATGCGAATCATGAGGGCCAGGTGCCCTTTCTTCATCGACGTCTCGAGCGCCATCACCTGGTCGGCCGCCATGAGTGCCGCTGACTCATCGATGCGCGGTGCCTCGAGCGCGCGCTGCAGCGTCTCGGCCGCGCGCTGTAGCGCAATTTGCGTGTCCAAGGTGGCGTCGTGCGTCGCTTTGAGCAGCGACTTGAGCGCTTGAACCTGCTCGTCGGTCAACCCGAGTGCGACTTGGTTGGACAGCAGCATCTCGGGCGGATAAAGGCCGCGCGGAGGTCCAGCGGGGCCCGGTCCACCGTGTCCAATACCGAAGCCGCGAACCATCGGCGCGCTCGAGTCAGGGCCTTGAGCAGGGTCTGCATGATCCGGCAGGGCCCAAGCGCCCCCCGAGACAAGCAGGCATAGCAACAGCGTGATCGATTTCATGGCGACATCTCCTCTGTCGAGTTGTTGGTGACTTCGGGACTGCTTGCGGTGGTCGACGTCAATCGGATCGATTCGATCGTCAGTGTTGGTACGGCGTTGGGGACGGCCGTTGCTGTGGATCGAAGCAACGTGTCGGTGGGCGCTTGCCATGCGCTGAGTGTGCGCGCCATCGCCAAGGCCTCGTCATCGCTCGGGAGCGGAGAGCGCATCAGGCAGACGGCCAGTCCAGCAATCACGACCGAAACCGTGGCGAGGCTCAATGCGGGGCGCATCCAACCGAGAGGCTGTCGGGCCTGCCGGACAGCCTGTTGTGCGCTGCGCCATAGCGGGTCGAACCGGGGCGATCGCGCGGCATCGTGCGCCGTTTGGCGCTTGAGTATCGTGCGCCACAGATCGTCGTGAGGATCGTGCGTCATGGCTGCACCGTTGAGGCCAGTAGGCCACGAAGGCGCGCTTTCCCCCGATCGTAGTGTTGGCGCGCGGTACCAGCGGAGATCCCCATCACCTCGCCTGCGTCTTCGACGGTCATCTCGTGTGCAAATACCAACAGCAACAGTTCGCGCTGGCGTGTAGCAAGTTGCGACAGCGCCTGGTGCAACGCGCGATGGGCTTCGTCGACCGCAAACTGATCTTCAGGCGTGGCCACCGGTGAACGCTTCCACCCGGTGAGATGCAGCGCTTCGAGAATGCGTGCGCCCAGTCGTGTGCGACGCCGGCGTTCAGCAGCGGTGCGGCGGATCACGCCAAACCACCAGGTGCGCAGTGCGGAACGCTCGCCGAATCGAGCCTGCCCACTGAGCACCTTGACGTACGCCGTCTGCAACACGTCCTCGGCCTCCATTCGGTCCCGCCGGCAGCAGTTGAGTGCCCACGCAAAGCTCTCCGCGTGAAGAGCCTCGAGTCGTTCGCGGATCGCCTCCGCCTGGCACTCTTGCATCGTCTTCTCGCTATGTATGTGGCACAGCCCGCCCGGCCGTATGACACCAAAGCGCAATCCGGGGGCTAAGTCGGGGACGGTATACCAATTACATGGAGCCGGTTCGTACTCACGGCGTTGACAGATGTAATTGGTATACCGTCCCCGGATTAGCCCCCGGATGGCCCCCGAATTACCGCTAGAGTTTGCGCGGAGTGCGCGCAGGTCAGCGTTTGGTGGGGAGTTCGAAGGGAGAGGTTCCAGTGCCTTTGATCGGTATCGTTTCGGTGCAGGTGCAGGTGATCTCGCGGTCGCCGATGGTGCCGCAGTCTCCGTTGCAGGTGTTGTAGCGATACTTCACCTCGCGGGTGCCGCCCTTGTCGCCGCCGTCATCCGCGGTCACGGTGTCCGGGATCAGGTCAGCGGGTGTGGTCGCGAATGGCCCGAGCAATCGCGTCACAAAGTCGTGCGCGTCTGTGTTGGCAACGCCCACAAGGAGGTCGCGCAACAGCGCCAACGATCGCAGTCGGAGCGGGGCGGCACAACCGCGATACGCTTGCGATTCGATCACCTCGATCGTCGCGAGTTCGCTGGAGCCATCCAGCGCTATCAGCTTGGTGGTCCCACGCGATGGGTCGGTAATCCGTCGCAGTGACACGCCGTCGGCGGCAGACGCAGCGCCCAACGCGCTCGCCACCAACAACGCAGTTCCCAGTGCAAGACAGCTTGTAACTCGATAGCTCGTGATCGTCATCGTTGCCTCCTTCGTGGCCGTTGGCCCACGGCACACGATCGGTGGCCGGCGCTGGTTCGGCCGCACCGATCGTTGCTGTGCGTCGCGAGGGCGAGACGAGGAGGTTCCCCTCTTTCAGTAACGCCAACTGGTCAGGTCGGCTCCGGCAGGCGCCGTCTTCAAGATCCGCTCGACCGCGCGGGGGATGAACATCTGGTGATAGCGCAGCCGCGAGTACGCGTTGGCGCGCGTGTGGTCGCCGTTCCAGCAGTGCTCCGCGCGCGCCCCATAGTCGATCTCGCCTTCGTACGGCGGATTCTTGGTCGACTCCAAGAACTCCTCTGCCGAGTAGACGGCGTTGTTCAGGTAGAAGTTATCGGCCTCACCGACGTACAGATGCAGCTTGCCGCGGAGCTTCTCGCCGAGCCCCTTCTCCCAGTTCTTTTTCAGGATGTCGACCAAGTCGAAGTGCTCCTTCCAATACAAAGCAACACTCGGATCGATCACACCGGTTCGCTTGTCCCAGATCGGCTTGGGGTAGCCGTCGTCCCCTGTCGGGCCGAACACTGCTTGCCAAATGTCCCACTGATCGCCGCTGCGGCCCTGCGTCCCCAACACCAACTCACGGCGGTTCGCTTCCTGCATCGTCGCAGCGATATGTCCGAGGTAGTCGCGGGCCGCCGGCCGCGGTGTGCGCTTGAACACACCCTCCGTCCAGTACGCATTCTTGTCGTCGTAGATATTCACCACCGTGTAGGCGTGAAAGTCGATCGGATCGGGACACGCGATGTAGGCGCCGTTGTAAGCGTCGGGATAGAACATCTGCACCGCCATCGATTCCCATCCACCGGTCGAGCCGCCGTAAAGAAATCGCGCCCAGCCTTGACCGATCGCGCGGTACTTCTGCTCCAGGTACGGCAGTAGCTCTGTCTGTATCGCCGCACCGTACGGACCGAGATTGGCGGAATCGACGGCATAAGAATCGTCGTAGTAGGGATTCGCGTGCTGAATCTCGATCACGATCACCCGCGGAAACTCCGGTCCTGTCCATGTCTGATAGAGCTGATAGGCGTACTCCTGCTGCGTCCGGTTGTAGTCATCGAGCTTGAAGCGTTCGCTACGCTCTCCTTTGAGCGAGGGATCGGGCGGTTGCTCGCGCCAGCCGGTCATGTCGGCCGGGAAGTGACCGTGAAAGATCATCACCGGGTAGTGCGCCTCGGGATGTGTCGCCCAGCCCTCCGGCAGCAGAACGTGCGCCCCGATGTACATCGGCCGGCCCCAGAACTCGCTCAGCAACCGGCTCTGGATTCGCTCATGCTTTACGTACGGCGTGTCGGGTGGCGGCTCGATCGGCGCGATGACCTGGTCGAGCGAAATCTGGAATGTCGACGGCTTCGCCGGATCGAAGGCAATCTCCTGCGGCGTGCTGAACAGATTGCCGGGCGCGCGATTCCAGGCTTGCCCTTCGCCACGATCCATCGGCAGCTTGACGGTGTGCCCGTCCTTGCGATGAAAGGTCTCGTATCGGTGCAGAACCGCCTGGACTCGGTACGTCCCCGCAGGGATGTCGCGCAGGCTGTCTTTGGGGTACCCCAGAGCGCTCGCATCGATGATGCGTGCTGCGTTGGGCAGCATCGCGTCGACATCGATGCCGAAGATCTGCTGTGTCTTCGGTCCGTCCTCGATCTCGAAGCGCGGCTGCCCTTCCTTGCTGGTCGAGATCATGAGCAAGAGCCGGCCATCGAGCGGCTGTTGACTCGCCGACGGAGCAAACCGAATCGCGAATCGAGGTGTCGCAGCCTGCACGACGCTGGTGATGCAGAAGCTTGCAGCAACCAGAACCGCAAGGCACAGTCTGGAATGGAGATGAGTCATGCAGCGCTCCTACTCATGACGAGGTGACTCGAGCAAGTCGGTGGAAAGCCGAAAGCGCTGATCACGTCGGCTTCGGACCCAACAGCGATGCGATTGCATCGTGCATCGCCGGCGGTACCGGGACCACACGCTGAAGCAAGTCCAAAATCGCGCGCGCCGCCTCCGGCGTGCGCTCTGAGCCGGGCATCAGTCGATCCAACTGTCGCGTCCACCGCGGGAAGCGCTGCTCAGCGCGTCGCTCCGGCGCGAATGGATCGCGGGCGACAGCGGCATCGGCCTCACCGCAGGTCTCGGCCAACTGCAAGAGATGGCGAACGGCGTACTGCTGCACCATGAACGCTGCGGCGAGCCGCTCTCCGCGGTGAAACCGGTTGAGGCCGATCAGCAAATTGCAAACGATCTCTCCGACCAACCAATCACGCGTCGGCGGTGCAACGTCGGCTTGCGAGACGCGAGGCTGGGTCAGCGCCTCGTTGAAGCCGTCACGCTTCCAGATCAATCGCCCCGGAGCGAATGGAGTCTGCGCCAACTCATCCGGGTGAAACACGGCGAACTCGCAGAAGATCCCGTCCTTGAACAGCGCCTTGTGGCCATCTGCCGTGTTGCGAAAGCTGTACACGATCGGCGCGGCGGACGCGAGCCACGTGAGTTGCTCGATGAATGCTGCCTTCGCTTCCGGCTTCACGATCACGAAGAAATCGAGGTCGCTGTAAGCATCGAGCCGCTCGCGCTCGCGTCCCACCGAGCCAAGCGCGAGCAACGCCAGTGCATCGGGCCGGGCCGCTAACGACTGCGCGATCGCGTCGAGCCTCGCCAGCAAACGAGTCGCTGCGTGCATCACCGGCTACCGCTCTTGATCGGTAGGGCGCAGCAAGATCTCGTTGACATTCACATGCGGCGGCTGACTCACCGCATACACGATTGCTGCCGCGACATCCTCCGATCGAAGCTGCCGCATCGAGTTGACCCAGTTCTCGATGGTCTGTTTGGTCTCCGCGTGAGTAATGTGGTCGCGCAGTTCCGTGGCGACCGCTCCCGGCTCGATAACGGTCACGCGAATGTTGTCTTTGAATACTTCCTTGCGGAGCGCTTCCGAGAATCCGCAAACGCCGAACTTGGTCGCCGCGTAGGCCGCCGCCGTCGGGTTGGCGACGCGCCCGGCCGTCGACGAGATGTTGACGATGTGCCCGTCGCGCTGCTTGCGCATGGCAGGCAATGCCGCTTGGGTTACCACCATCAGCCCCATCACGTTGACCGACAACATTCGCCGCCAGTTTTCCTCCGGCGCTGTATCGACCGGTTCGAGCAGCATCACGCCCGCATTGTTGATCAGGATGTCGAGTCGATCCCAGCGCGCCAGCGTGCGGTCGACCATCGCACGCGCCTCGGTTTCGACCGAAACGTCCCCTGCCACCACCAACGCTCCGCTGCGCAGCGATTCGATCCGCCGCGCCAGCGCTTCGAGTCGGTCGCCGCGCCGAGCGGCAACCGCCACTTTGGCGCCGAGCGATGCCAGTGCCAGTGCCGTCGCCTCGCCAATTCCTGACGAAGCGCCCGTCACCAGGGCAACCTTTCCATCCAGGTGTCGAGTCATCATGGCTCCCGCGCAGAGCGCTCCTACCGATCGCCGCATGGCGTCCTCGCCACAACGACACTGCGAACGATCGAAGTGCACGACGAACGGCTGAGGCTTCCGTCTGCGTGCCGTTGTCGGTCCGGTAGCTTATCGGTTATTGCGCGATTCCGGGTGGGTTTTCAGGCCGGTGTGATCCGGAGATTCGAGAGCAGTTCGGGTCGCGGGCGCTTCGAAGACGGTTGCTCCCGCTCAGCGAACCGGCGTACCTTCCCGGCCGTGACGCAACCAACGATCGCCTCGCTGATGAAGGTCGCCGAAACCGGCGATCCAGCGGCTGCATCCGCGCTGTTCGCCACGCTGTACTCGGAGCTGCATCGTCTCGCTCGCGCCCAGCTCGCACGCAGCTCGAACGAGCTGACGATTGGAACGACCAGTCTGTTGCACGAGGCCTATCTGGACCTCGCGGACCGCGAGAACGCTTTCCCCGACCGCGGCCGGTTCATGGCTTACGCTGCCCGGGCGATGCGTGGCTTAGTAATCGACTACGTGCGCAATCGCAAGGCACAGAAGCGCGGCGGACTGTTCGAGATCACCTCGATCGAAGGTGACGCACACGACTCGAGCACCGACGAACGCGAGTTGACGCGCATCAACGATGCACTGGAGGAGCTTGCGAAGGTCGATGCATCGTTGGTGCAGATCGTCGACCTGAAGTTCTTCTGCGGATTCACTTTTGCAGAAATAGCCGCAATGTCCGGCGAGTCGGAACGTACGGTCCAGCGCCGTTGGGACAAGGCCAGGATCTGGTTGCACGGGTCGCTCGGCGGGGCGCTTTAGTTCCATGTCGATGTTCGGCGCCGAGCGTTGGCGCACGCTGAGTCCACATCTGGATCGACTTCTCGACCTGTCGCCCGAAGAACGATCCGCCGCGCTGGAATCGCTACGTCTCGAGAACCCCGATCTCGCACAGGAACTTGCCGCACTTCTCGAAGAGCACATGGCACTCGAGCGGCAGGGATTCCTCTCCGGCAACGCTGTACCTCAAACCGCCCCCTCCTCGCTCGCTGGACTCGTGGTCGGCTCGTACACGTTGCGTACACCGCTAGGGCAAGGCGGCATGGGGACCGTTTGGCTGGCCGATCGCAGCGACGGCCGTTTCGAAGGGGTGGCCGCGGTCAAGCTACTCAACGCCAGCCTGATCGGCCGCGAGGGCGAAGCTCGATTTCAGAGAGAAGGCAGCCTCCTGGCGCGAGTTCGTCATCCCAACATTGCGCACCTGATCGACGCCGGTGTTTCGCCGCTCGGTCAACCGTACCTCGTGATCGAACACGTCGATGGTGCGCGCATCGACCACTACTGCAGTGCAGCGCGACTGGGAATCGAGCAACGCATCAGACTGTTTCTCGATGTCTGCGCTGCGGTTGCCTTCGCACACACCAACCTGGTCATCCATCGCGATCTGAAGCCGCCAAACGTGCTGGTCGACAAAGATGGGCGCGTCAAGTTGCTCGACTTCGGAATTGCCAAGTTGTTGGAGCAGGAAGGCGGCGCCCGGCTCGAGACCGCGTTGACACGTGAAGGCGAGTCGGCGCTGACGCCGCAATACGCGGCACCGGAGCAACTCACCGGCGGCCCGATCACAACGGCGACCGATGTGTATGCGCTCGGTGTTGTTTTGTACATGTTGCTCACAGGTTGCCATCCGTCCGGGCCGACGAACACGTCGCCGTCGGAATGGGTCAAGGCCGTTGTCGAGAAGCCGCCGCCCCGTCCCTCCGCCGCCGTGATGACCCAACCGGAGCACGCCGCTCGGTGCGACAGTGCACCGGGAAAGCTCGCGCGGTCGCTGAAGGGAGACCTCGACAACATCCTTGCGAAGGCGCTCGAAAAACGCCCCGAGGATCGCTACGCCTCGGTCGAGTCGCTGGCCGATGATCTGCGGCGGTACCTGAGCAACGAACCTGTCACCGCGCGGCGTGACTCAGTTCCCTATCGCACCTTGAAGTTCGCGCGTCGGCATCGAGTCGGTGTCGCCGCGGCAGGGCTCGTGGCGTCCGCCGTGCTGGCCGGAACGATAGGAGTCGCCTGGCAGGCCGGCGAAGCGGCGTCCCAGCGTGACGCCGCGCGCACTCAACTCGCTCGGGCCACTGCAGCCAACGAGTTCACGACCTACCTGCTGAGTGTCGCGGCGCCAGGCGGGGGGAAGTTCACCGCCGGAGAACTGCTGAAGCAGGGTGAAGCGTTGATCGACAAGCAGTTCGCGGATGACGACGCGATGCGCACCGAGATGCTGGCAACGATCGGGCAACAGTACTTTCTTGCAGATCGCTTTGAGGAGGCGACCGCGGTCTTGACGCGCGCGGCTGAGATTGCGGAGCGCACCGGCGATCCTGCATTGCGAGCTAGAGTGGCCTGCCCACTCGCGTTGATGACGATCTTCAATGACAACCGGCCCGCGGCCGAGTCGATGATCCAGCGGGCACTGAATGAACTCCCCGACGAACCTCAGAACGCTCTCCAGCGCGCCGAGTGTCTGATCCAGTACAGCGGGTTCGGAGTCGTTACAGCAGAAGCAGCACCGACGATTGCCAGGGCCGAGGCCGCCTTGGCGATTCTCGACAGGACGCCCGCGGCTACCAAGATGAAGCGGATCGAGGCGAATTTGAACCGCGCGTACGGCCTCGTGCTCGCCAAACGCGTCCGCGACGCAGATCTTGTGTATGCAGAGATTGTCAAAGAAATCGCGGCGGTGGGGCGCGAGCGAACCACCGTCGCCGCAGACGCGTACAACGAGTGGGGCATCGCGCACTACCACGACAATCTGCTGCAAGAGGAGCCGCTGGTCCGCCGTGCCGTCGAACTACGCCGCTCGATCGATGCCGAAGGCACGGTGGGGCCAAGTTACACCGGGAACTACGCCGCGGTTCTGCACCGGCTTGCGCGCTACGATCAGGCCGAACCGCTGTACCAGGAGACGATCCGTACGGCGTTGGCGCAGGACCATCCGCGCGCGCGGTACACCGCCATGATGGAACTGTCTGCGCTGTACCTAGACCGGGGCGACAACGAGCGTGCCGCCATACAACTGGCAACGGTCGAGCCGTTCCTCAACGATCCACGATTCAGCGCGATGAGCAGAGCAAAATACGCCTACCACAGCGGCCGGCTGCTCGCGGCCAAAGGCAACATGCGGGCGGCCCGTGACAGCTTCGCTCGATCGGTTGAACTGTTCGAGTCGGAAACGGAGAAGGTCTCCAACGGCGTCGATGCGCTGATCGGTTTGGCTCGAGCCGAGCTGGCGCTCGGTGATGCGAAAGCAGCCATGAGCGCAGCAGAGCGTGCACTCGTAGCGGCCGAGGCATTCATCGAGAAACAGACTCCATCGTACTTGATTGGTGAGGCGCTGGTCGTTCGCGGTGAGGTGGAGCGATCGCTCGGCCTTGGCGACGCCGCCCGCGTCACGTTCAAGAACGCCGGGGAGCATCTGCGGCAAACACTCGGAGCCGATCATCCCGAGACACTCGAGGCGCTGAAGAACGCGGCACTCTAGCGACAGACTCCCAGATCCTTGTCCGCCGATGTTGGCGCGCGGCACGCGAGCGACAAGTTCTCCCCCATCTCGAGATCGGCGATACTCTGCACAGCTCATGAAGAACCGCTCAGAATCCGCAGTCTCCTGTTCCGCGCCGTTGAGAGCGGGCGCGCTCTCGGGTGCCCGCGTCGCCCGAGAGCATGGCTGAGTTCGATGTCGATGTTCGACGCCGAACGCTGGCGCACCCTGAGCCCTCATCTCGATCGGCTTCTGGATCTCGCGACCGAGGAACGAGTTGCCGCGCTCGAGTCGCTGCGACTCGAGGACCCCGATCTCGCACGGGAACTCGCGGCGCTCCTCGAAGAACAGATGGCGCTCGATCGCAAAGGATTTCTCTCTGGTAACGCGATTCCACAAACGGCACCTTCGTCGCTCGCCGGTCTCGTTGTCGGTTCCTACACACTGCGCACGCCGCTAGGCCAAGGCGGCATGGGAACGGTTTGGCTGGCCGATCGCAGCGACGGCCACTTCGAAGGGGTGGCCGCGGTCAAACTGCTCAACGCAAGCCTGATCGGCCGCGACGGGGAAAGACGCTTTCGCAGAGAGGGTCGACTGCTGGCAAGGCTACGCCATCCGAACATCGCGAACCTGATCGACGCCGGAGTTACATCGCTGGGCCAGCCCTATCTGGCAATCGAGCATGTCGACGGCGAGCGGATCGATCGCTACTGCGACGCGAACTCTCTGGGAGTCGAGCAGCGTATCGAATTGTTTCTGGACGTCTGCGCCGCCGTCGGATTCGCTCACACAAACCTGATCATCCACCGCGACCTCAAGCCGCCGAACGTGCTCGTCAACACGGACGGTCGCGTCAAGTTGCTCGACTTCGGCATCGCCAAGTTACTTGAACACGACGGCGACGAACACCTTGATACAACGCTGACACGCGAGGGGGAGTCGGCGTTGACGCCCCAGTTTGCAGCGCCCGAGCAACTCACCGGCGACCCGGTGACCACCGCAACCGACGCTTACGCGCTCGGCGTTGTCCTCTATATGCTGCTCACCGGCAGTCATCCATCCGGTAGGACCAACACCTCGCCGGCAGAATGGATCAAAGCGGTCATTGAAAGACCATTCCTACGACCGTCCCTTGTCGTGATCGACCAAGCCGAACATGCCGTGCGATGCAATAGCACGCCTCGGAAGCTAGCTCGGGCCCTGAATGGCGACCTCGACAACATTCTCGCGAAGGCACTCGAGAAGCAGCCGCTGGAACGTTATCCGTCGGTCGAGTCGATGGCCGACGATCTGCGACGCTACCTGAACGATGAGCCCGTCAGTGCACAGGGCGACTCGTTCAGCTATCGCGCAACCAAGTTCGTGCGGCGACACCGTGGTGGTGTCATTGCGGCAGGCCTCGTGTTGGCCGCCTTGCTCGCAGGGATCACCGGCACCGCTTGGCAGGCACATAGAGCGCGTGTCCAGCGTGACACGGCGCGAACAGAGCTGGCTCGGGCCACAACCGCCAACGAGTTCACCTCATTCCTGCTCACCGTTGCCGCTCCCAACGACGGGAAGTTCACGGTCTCCGATCTGCTGGAGCGAGGTGAGGCGCTGATCGACAAACAGTTCGCCAACGACGATGGCATGAAGGCAGAAGCGCTGGTCACCGTCGGACGACAGTACATGGTGACCGAGCGTCTGGACAAAGCAGCGCCGATCCTACAGCGCGCCGCCGAGATCGCGCGACGGACTGCCGACACGGCGTTGCAGGCCAGGGCTCAATGTCCACTCGCGCTGGCGAAGGTCTTCAGCGGTGAGTCGGTCAGCAAAGCCGAGGCGTTGGTTGCGCAGTCGCTTGCCAGGCTGCCCCACGATTCCCACTACGCGCTGCAGCGAGCCGAGTGCTTGACGGACCTCAGTTGGTTCGGACTGTTCACCAACGACGCAACCGCGATGATCGATAACGCCACCGCGGCAATCGATGTGATCGATGAAGCCGCGGTTGGCTCCACTCTCATTCGCCTCGACGCCCAGTCGGCGCGTGCATACGGCTACTACCTGGCGCGTCAAAATCGGAAGGCGGACCAAGCCTACGCGGAGATC
>CAZAHQ010000071.1:0-11058 GCA_964484415.1 uncultured Acidobacteriota bacterium
TGGCTCGTTGGCCGGCGTGATCAGCACGTCGGCACTGGAGGCCGGGATCGACGTCGGCGGACTCGATGTCTGCGTCTTGGTCGGCTATCCCGGGTCGTTGGCTACCGCGTGGCAGCGAATCGGCCGCACCGGCCGCAGCGACCACGAGTCGCTCGCGATCTTGGTGGCGATGCCCGATGCCCTCGATCGATTCGTGGTGGAGCACCCGCAGCACTTCTTTTCCGGCGAGTTCGAGCGCGTCGTGCTCGATCCGCGCAACGACACCGTGGCTGACGCACATCTCGAGTCGGCCGCCGCGGAGTTGTCGATCGATCTGACAACCGCCATCTCTCTGCACGGCGCGACCGCGCGGCCACGCATCGCTCGACTGGTGGAGCAGGGGAAGTTGATTGAAGTCGATGGTGAGGCGCGTTGGTTTGCATTGCGGCGCCAACCGCAGCGCGACATTTCACTGCGCAGCATCAACGCGCCGTACACACTCACGCTGCACGGCAGCAACCGCCCGATGGGATCGATCGATGCCGGTCGCGCCTGGTTCGAAGGGCACCCTGGCGCCATCTACCTCCATGCCGGGCAGACGTTTCGCTCGCTCGCCCTCGATACCGACACGCGCACAATCCTGATGGAAGCGTGCGAGGTCGATCACTACACCCAGGTCTATGCGCGGAAGGAAACCGAAATCCTCGAGCGCACCGCCGAGCGACCACTTGCCGGTGCAACGCTGGCGCAGGGGCGCGTTCGCGTCACGACCACGATCGAAGGGTTCGCGCGGCGGCGCCTGTTCGGTGGCGACGAGATCTCGCGGCATCCACTCACGGCGCCGCCGCAGATTTTGGAAACCACGGCGTTCTGGATCGAGTTGCCTGCGCGCCTCACGCCGGGTTTGGTAGGGGAAGGATTTCATCCCGCAGGTTCGTTGCATGCGGCCGAGCACGCGGCGATCGGCCTGTTTCCGCTCTTGGCCATTTGCGACCGCGGCGATTTGGGAGGGATCAGTTACGCGCGGCATCCTCAACTGGGGGTGCCGTCGATCTTCATCTATGACGGTTGGCCCGGCGGCGTTGGCCTCTCCGCCACCGGGTTCGAACGCGCGGAGGAATTGTTCGATCGCACCCGACAGGTCATCGAGAAATGCCGTTGCGAGGATGGCTGCCCGGCCTGCATCCACTCGCCGCGCTGCGGATCGGGCAACTCGCCGTTGGATAAGCCGGGCGCCGTTTGGACGCTCGAAGCGGTGCTTGGTCTGCGCCTGTTGCCCGAGGTCGTGGCCACCGATGACGAGCTTGCCGAAGCGCTGTCGACGCATCGTGTTCGCGTGCACGGCGGCATTCGCGGCGGAGCGACATTGCCGCCAGGGTTCTTTTCATCGCAAGATTCGCGGCCGGCCGTCATCGATCAGCCGGTGGAGGCGCGTATCGTGACCGATCGACCACAAGCGGCTCGAGCCGCCATCGACCCGCCGATCCCCGCCCAACCGGTCGATCTTCTGCACGACGGGTGGTTTCCGGAATTGCCGCTCCCGAGCACGCTGCTGCGCCCCGCCGAAGGGCGCGTACTGTTCTTCGATCTCGAGACGCTGCGCAGCGCGGACGATGTTGGTGGTTGGAACAACATCCGCGAGATGGGGCTGGCCCTGGCGATCACGCTCGATGCAACCAGCGGCGTCTACCGTACCTACCTCGAAGACGACGCCGCGATGTTGGTCGACGACCTGGCAGCGGCCGATTGCGTCGTCGGTTTCAATCTCGACCGATTCGACGTCACGGTGCTCAGCGGCTACGTGCGCGACGCCAAACAGCGCTTGAAGACGCTCGATCTGCTCACCCGCCTGTATGAGCGGCTCGGGTTTCGCGTCGGGCTCGGTCACCTCGCCGAGGAAACGTTCGGCGTCAAGAAGTCGGGCGATGGGCTGCAGTCGCTCGAATGGGTCAAGCAGGGTCGTTTCGATCTGATCGAAAGCTACTGCCGCGACGACGTGAAGCTCACCGCGGCACTGTGGGCTCATGGTCGCGCGCGAGGTCATGTGATGTTCAAGAATCGCGAAGGACTACGCGGAAAGATCCAGGTGTCGTGGTGAGCCGTTCAGTCAACCGATGCGCGCAGAGTTCGATGCAGCTCCGGACACAGCCTCTGAAACGCGCCCCACGGAGCAGAGCATTCCTCGCAACCGCCGTCGCGATGTTCGGAATCGCAGGCTGCAACAAGCCGCCCGCCGACGCGCCGGTTCCTCAACTCCCATTGGCGACCGCTGCCGA
This sequence comes from uncultured Acidobacteriota bacterium, assembly GCA_964484415.1. Lineage (GTDB taxonomy): Bacteria > Acidobacteriota > Polarisedimenticolia > J045 > J045 > JANNUT01. The sequence goes on from CAZAHQ010000071.1 coordinate 2,256, forward strand.
AATCGCCGAGGCGCGTCGCCAACGCGACGATGCGTTCAAGAACGCCTCCGACTCGCCCCTTCCCAATCAGGCCAAGGCTGCATTCACGGGGCTTGCGTACTTTCCGTTCAATCCGAATCTGCAGTTCAAGGTCAAGCTGACGCGCCTGCCCGACCCCGAGCCGCTCCGGCTGATCACCACCGACGGTGTCGAGCGCCCCGCGGTGCGGTTGGGGCAGGTCCGCTTCCCGTGGCAGGGGACCGAGCGACAACTCACGGTGTACCAACTGCGTGATCAATCAACCGAGTACTGGACCAACCTGTTTCTTCCCTTCAAAGACGCCACATCCGGCCGCGAGACCTACGGTGCGGGGCGCTACCTGGACCTCGGGGAAGGGGAAAACGACTGGTTTGTCCTGGACTTCAACCTGGCCTACCATCCCGCCTGCGCCTACGGGGGAACCGGTTTCGAATGCCCGGTGACTCCTGAAGAAAACCGCCTCCCGTTTCCAGTCGAAGCGGGAGAGCGATTAGGGTCGGCGTCCCACTAAGTTCGAGTCCATCGCGGAGGTCCTGCATGATTCCGGATCGTATTTTCTTGGTCGGCTTCTTGGGCGCACCGGTGCGCGAGGTAGGGGATGCCTTGGCTGCGCGCCTCGGGCGACCGGTGTTCGATACAGAGTCGGCGGTCGAGGCTGGCGCACGCATGTCTGCCAACGAGGTGTATCGCAAGGAAGGGGAGAACGGGTTTCGGCAGCGCGAACGCCGCGCGTTGGTCGGAATTGCCACCGGACCACCTGCCGTCGTGATCACCGGACCCAACACCTTCATCGATCGCGGCAACCGTCGCACGGTGACGCAGGCAGGAATCTCAGTGTTTCTCGATTCGACCCTGGAAGAGTGTTTGGAGAATGCGATGGAGCGCGGCCTGATGCGCGCCGACGACGAGGCCAACGAGCGGTTCGCGCTGTTGTACGACGCGCGCCGGCCGGAGTACGACAAGGCAGACGTGATCGTCGAACCGATGGGGCGTGACGCCGACACCGTTGCCGACGACATCATCCAAAGACTCGAGGATCGGGTTTGGTCCGAGAAGATGGCCTGACGGGATGAACGAAACGTCGCGCTTAGGCCGATTGCTCGCCATTTGTTGCGGTGCAGCGGGCGTGGGGGTCTTGCTGAGTTGGCTGATGCTGTTTGCCACCAAGCGCGGCTCGCTGTTCCCGTTCTACGACTCGGTGGTGCAGTTGGGTTCGGCCAAGTTGTTTGGCGTGGTTGCAATCTACACAGGCTTGCTGCTGCTCACCGCATGGGCGTTGGCGGCGCGCCGCAAGTTCGCGCCGCTGTTGTTTGCCGTGGCAGGTTGGGGCGCGTTGCTCAATACCGGGTTGATGCTCTGGCCACGTCAACATCTGCGCTCGCTGATGGAGTTCGGTCTGAGTGCGGCCAAGAAGCGTGGCATGGTGGGGGAAGATGCCAACGTGCTCGATCTGCTCCGGACGCAAATCACACCGGCAATGTTCAACCTGCTCGTCGCCTTGCTGGTGTTGGTCATGGCGGTCTGGCTGACGCTGTTGATCTTGGGCACGCTCCACCTCCTGCGCGCTCGCACCCAGTACAGCAACTGAGCCAGAGCTTCAGCCACTTCAAGACTGGAAAGGAGCATTCGATGTTCGGCACGTTCCGTGATCACCTCAGCGCGGAGTTGACGCAGATCCGCGAAGCCGGACTTTGGAAAACCGAGCGGGTCATCGCCTCGGTGCAGGGTGCTGAAATCGAGCTTCAGGATGGCTCGCGCGTGCTCAATTTTTGCGCCAACAACTACCTTGGATTGTCGGGCGCCCCGTGGCTCGTCCAGGCGGCACACGAGATCCTCGATCGGCGCGGCTTTGGCATGTCGTCGGTTCGCTTCATTTGCGGCACACAGGACATTCATCGCGAGCTGGAGCAAAAACTCGCGCGCTTCCTGCACAAGGACGACACCATCCTGTATGCGGCCTGCTTTGATGCCAACGGCGGCGTGTTCGAGCCGCTGTTCGGTGAATCCGACGCGATCATCACTGACCAGTTGAATCACGCCTCGATCATCGACGGAATTCGTTTGTGCAAGGCACAACGCTCGATCTACAGGCACTGCGACATGCAGGACCTGGAAGACAAGCTGAAGGCCGCGCACGCGCAGCGCTTTCGGATCATCGTTACCGATGGCGTGTTTTCGATGGACGGCGACCTCGCGCCTCTGCGCGATATCTGCGACCTGGCCGACAAGTACAACGCGTTGGTATTCGTCGATGACTGCCACGCTACCGGCTTTATCGGCAAGACCGGGCGCGGCACGCCCGAACACTGGGGCGTGGAAGACCGGGTCGACATCGTCAACGGCACGCTGGGTAAGGCACTCGGCGGCGCGGCCGGCGGATTCGTTTGCTCGCACCGCGAGATCGTCGATCTGCTGCGGCAGCGCTCACGCCCCTACCTGTTCTCGAACACGTTGGTCCCAGTGGTGGTAGGCGGTTCGATTGCGGTCATCGACAAGCTGTCGCAAACCACCGACCTGCGCGACAAACTCGAGCGCAACACGAAAGACTTCCGCACGCGAATCACCGCAGCCGGCTTCGACATCAAGCCCGGCTCGACGCCGATCGTCCCGATCATGTTGTACGACGCGCCGCTGGCGCAGCAGTTCGCCGCCGACTTGTTGAGCGAGGGGATCTACGTCACCGGCTTCTTCTACCCGGTGGTTGCCAAAGGACAGGCGCGAATCCGCACCCAGATCTCGGCCGGTCACGAACCGTGGATGCTCGACAAAGCAATCGAGGGGTTCACCAAGATCGGCAAAAAGCATGGTGTGGTGAAATAGTCGTTGCGCGGCACCACTGCGAATTGGTGCCGACCTCCAGGCCGGCACCGCTGCGCTGCTCCCAACGACTAATGCAGCGGTGACTCCGATGCGCCTGAGTAGCCGGTGACCAAGAACCACTCGGTCGGTACCACGGCTGCATTCGGCAGCGTGTACTGACAGGTATCGTTCAGCGCATCACCGTTGGTGTCGAAGCAGTTGGCGCCCGCCTCGATGGCGTTGTTCCAAGGACCAGCAGCATTGTTGCTGCGATAAATCCGATAGCTAGAGGCTCCACTCACCACCGACCACTGGAACGTCAGCGTCACGGTGTTGCCCGCTCCGTAGACAGGACGCAGCAACTTCACACCGGAAACCCGCGTGAGCGGCGTTGGCGGCGGGTAGAGCGTCGTTCCAGGCGACGCGAGTGCTGCGCTCTCGTTATCGAGTACCAGCGTGAGGTTCGGCGCGGGCGCCGTGAAGCTGCGCGTGCCGGTTGTCGGGAACGAGCCGATGAGCGTCGATGTACCGGTTGCGCTGTCGACCCACCACCCCTTGGCCGACGATCCACTCACGCGGGTCATGTTGACGGTAATCGGCCCAGCCGTATCGGGCAGAAAGGCCATCACCGTTTGGCCATCGTCGGTTCGCGCCGCAGGGACGTAACCTGCGGTACCCAACGTTCCGAAGCCGGAGATCACGGTGGCGTGAGCGTAGTCCGGCTGCAAGCGCCACCACGCGCGCGAGCGCATCAACTTTCCGATGTTCGACATTTGCGTCGACCCCGGTGCACCGATCCCTGAACTGCCGGCCCAACCAGCCGAGAAGTTCCAGATCGGCCGATTGCCGAACACATGTCCGACAGCTCCACCAAGAAACGACCACATCGCCTGTGAGGCGATGCAGGCCGCGCTGGCCCCCTCATTTTCGTAGCGCGCCTCCAACAACATCACTGGCCGCGTCGGCGCGCGCTCGAACTCCGTTCGCAACCGAAGCGACGACAGATCGCAATCCGAATAGGCAGGGTGCGCATCGATCCACGGATAGTCCACCGCCGACTCGTCGTTGCGGCCGGTGTGTCCGAAGCGCAGCAATGCGGGATTGATCGACACGATGCCGTTCTTCACCGCGATCACGCGATCGAGTGCCGTACCGTATTGATTGGCATCGCAATCACCGCCATCCAGCCAAACGATGTTGTTGTACGCCCTGTAGCGCGCTGCCAGGAAACGCCCGTAGTCGTACATCACGCTATCGGACTGTGACTTCATCGACTGGCACCAGCCCTCGCTGCCGCACTGAAACCCGAGATACGCCGGAACGAAGATCACCAGCAGATCGCGCGCACGCGCCTTGGCAAGCACGGTGTCGACCGTCTGCCAGTAGCTCTCGTTACGAACACGCCAGTCGTCCGGGCCGTTGGTGAATGGACTTGCACCGCGATAATCGGTGGGGCCGCCAGCCGCGGCGTCGGCATCGATCGCTCGAATGATCAGCGTGCTGAATCCTTTGGCGACACGATCGTCGAGGTACTGGTCCATCTCGGTCGGGGTCAGGTTGACGGAGATCGCCCACGACGCATCGCCCACCAACAGAAACGGAACGCCGTTGTCATCCAGCAGTTGACGTCCATCGCTGGAAAGGCGCAACGGCCACTGCACACCCGCCGTAGCGGCCACTGCGGTAACGATCAGCGTCAGGCTTGCGATCACCAACCACCGCGTGAATCGGTGGTGCCGATCCTTACCGATATGTTCGGACGTCATCGAAAAACCTCTCTGGATTGCAGCGGCGATATCCCCTCGCCCCTGGCCGCGATCGTCGGGAGAGCCGCAAAGCTACCAGCATCGGTGGTGGGCGGCCAGAAACAAAATATGGGCGAGGCAGAGCCGCCTCCAGCACCGCTTTCTCGGGTATCTACCCACTCGAGCCGGATACGTGGGCGAGAAACGTGCAGCCACCGAGCCTCACCTCGCAGCGAATCGTCACGATTCCGCCACCCGCTCGACACAGTGCGGTCGCGCCGACGTCACAGCGGCAGCGTTAGATAGACACACTCCGGGGACATCGGCGACGCGCTGACCTGGGCGCGCAACATCACGCAACTCAGCGCGTGGCCGGTGCCCCCGGGGCGCACTCCTCGAGAGAGCACTGCTTCTCTTTTCGCCAGGAGGAGCGAGCCGCGGCCGCGGGTCGCTCCTCCAACTCCTCACGGCCGCTCTGCCACAAGTCCACTCATCCCACGTTTCGCCCCCTGCTCTCTCGGGGTTTGTGCGTTCCTGATTGCCTGGCACAAGGGCGTCACTGTCACGTCGCGCAATCGTCACGCCTGCGTTGATCGGCCGTTACTTCGCCGGCGTCAAATCGTGTCGGCTCAGGAAGTGGGTCGAACAACCTTCGAGAGGGCGAACGTCATGAGAACAGCTCTGCAGGGACTTCGTGCGGCCGCATTGTTAGCGGTATGTACGCTTGGCCTCGGGTCGGGGGTCGCACAGGCGGCAACCGTACCGGTGACGGCGGACATCACGACCAGCACCACCTGGACGGCGAACAACGAGTACATCCTTACCGACGTCATCTACGTGACCAGCGGTGCGACGCTGACGATCGAGCCTGGCACCGTGATTCGAGGTGAGCCGGATGCCGACGGTACGCCGAGCACTGCCGATGCCGGCAACCTGGTGATCACGCGCGGGTCGAAGATTCGTGCGCTCGGTACCGAACAGAACCCGATCGTCTTCACCGACCTGCTTGATGACAACGTCGGCACAAATCCAGGAACCTTCCCCTACAACAGCCGCGTCGACCTGCCGGGCACCACGGGCAAGTGGGGCGGGCTGATTCTGCTTGGCCGCGGGTATGTAGCCAACAACACGCTTTCAGGTCCTTCCGCCGCGCGTGAGAATCAGATCGAAGGGCTGACCGCCGTTGCAGAGAAAGGGTTCTACGGCGGATGCGCCGAGTATCCCGCCGAGTTCAACCCAACGCTCGATCCGTCGTCGTGTGACGACGACGATAGCGGCACCGTACGCTATACGTCGCTGCGCTATGGCGGCATCCTGTTGTCGGCCAACAACGAGATCAACGGAATCACCTTCGGCGGTGTCGGTCGCAACACCGACCTGGACTTCATCGAGGTGTTCCAGAACAAGGATGACTGCTCCGAATATTTTGGTGGTGCGGTCTACCTCAAGCACCTGGTCTGCTACGCCGCATCCGACGACAACATCGACTGGGATGAAGGGTATCGCGGCAAGATCCAATACGCGTTGATCGTTCAGGGTGACAACGGCGGCGCCGACAAGTCGGACAAGGGAATGGAGATGGACAGCGGCATCTCTCCCGACGGCAGTCAGCCGGTGGCGATTCCCACCGTCTACAACGTCACGATGATCGGCCTGGGCGGCGCGGCCTCGCAGAGCTACACCGGCAAAGCGCTCAACACGGCAGGTCACTTCCGCGACAATTCCGGTGGGCGCATCTACAACAGCTTCTTCGCCGACTTCGGCGGAAATCCGGCGTGCATCGAAGGCGCCAACGCTGGCGGCAGCCCGACCGGTGCAACCACCTCGGGTGAACGCGCGATTACGGCGTACGTACCGGACGGCGAGATCTACCAAGGCCCGCCGTCCGCCTTCCAACTCGAAGCGCAAGACAACAGCTATTGGTGCTTCGGCGGTGGGGGCGTGTTGCCGAATACGTCGGCAGCGGGCGCCGCCGCCGGTTGTGACTCGGGCAAGGAGTACTACGACAACGGTTGGTTCTCGAACGCCTCGCTACAGAATACGTACGGCGACTGCACGTCAGCCCTTCCGATTCGCTCGCTCACGCGCCAAGCGGTGGGGCTGGGCGCAGGCCGCCCGAACCCGGTTAATCAGATCGATCCGCGACCGGCAGCCGGCAGTGTGTTGCTCACCACCGATCGCACGGCTCCTGCGGATGGATTCTTCGATCCGGTCGGTTATCGCGGCGCCTTCAGCAGCGACAACAACGGCAACTGGGCGCGGGGCTGGACGCTGATGTCGCGCCTCGGGTTCTTTCCGCCTCGGCCGGTCGTCAACGTGGTGGGCGATATCACCGCCAGCACCACCTGGACCGCCGACAAGGAATACGTTCTCACCGATGTCATCTACGTGACGAGCGGCGCGACGCTCACGATCGAAGCCGGCACTGTGATTCGCGGCGAGCCGGATGCCGACGGCACACCGAGCACCGCGGACGCCGGCAACTTGGTCATCACGCGCGGCTCCAAGATCCGTGCCTTGGGCACCGCGGAGAACCCAATCGTCTTCACCGACCTGACCGACGACTACATCAAGGGGTACCCCGGCGTGACATTCCCGTACTACAGCCGCGCCGACCTGCCGGGGACCACCGGCAAGTGGGGCGGGCTCGTTCTGCTCGGGCGCGGATATGTCGCCAACAACACACTGTCCGGCCCTTCGGCGGCGCGTGAGAACCAGATCGAAGGCCTCACCGCCGTTGCTGAAAAAGGTTTCTACGGCGGTTGTGCCGAATACCCGGCGGAGTTCAACCCCACGCTCGACCCGTCATCGTGCGATGACGACGACAGCGGCACGGTTCAGTACATTCAACTGCGTTACGGCGGGATCCTGCTGTCGGCCAACAACGAGATCAACGGGATTACCTTCGGTGGCGTCGGCCGTAACACCGACCTGGACTACATCGAAGTCATGCAAAACAAGGATGACTGCTCCGAGTACTTCGGTGGCGCGGTCTATCTGAAGCACTTGGTTTGCGTCGCCGCTTCCGACGACAACATCGATTGGGATGAAGGGTACCGCGGCAAGATCCAGTACGCGCTGATCATGCAGGGCGACAATGGCGGTGCCGACAAGTCCGACAAAGGTATGGAGATGGATAGCGGCATCTCGCCCGATGGCAGCCAGCCGGTTGCCATTCCCACGGTCTACAACGTCACGATGATCGGCCTGGGTGGCGATGCTTCGGCCAGCTACACCGGCAAAGCGCTCAACACGGCAGGTCACTTCCGCGACAACTCCGGCGGGCGGATCTACAACAGCTTCTTCGCGGACTTTGGCGGCAACCCTGCGTGCATCGAGGGGGCCAATGCGGGCGGCAGCCCAACCGGTCCGACCACCTCGGGTGAGCGCGCCATCACGGCATACACGCCCGACGGCGAGATCTACCAAGGCCCGCCGTCGGCGTTCCAACTCGAAGCGCAGAACGATAGCTACTGGTGCTTCGGCGGTGGCGGAGTTCTCCCCAACACATCGGCCGCCGGTGCGGCCGCCGGTTGTGATTCGGGCAAGGAGTACTACGACAACGGCTGGTTCTCGAACGCTGGATTGAAGAACTCGTACGCAGCCTGCAACACGCCGTTGCCGATCCGCGCCTTGACCCGTCAAGCGACGGGCCTCGGCGCCGGCCGTCCATTGCCGATCAATCAGATCGATCCGCGCCCGGCTGTCGGTAGCTCACTCCTGACGACCGATCGTCAAGCACCGGCCGATGGCTTCTTCACACCGTCGAACTATCGCGGTGCCTTCCCTGCGGGCAGCAACTGGGCTCAGGGGTGGACCGTTGCGTCGCGGCTGGGTTACTTCCCCGGCTGCTCGGCGGGTGTCGGCGCGGCTCCCGGTGAAGCGCGCGATCTACGCTTCATCGGCAAGACAATCCTGGCGTGGCAAGCACCCAACGATGGTCTCTCGGTGAACTTCGATCTCTTGCGTTCAGCAACCGCGTCGAACTTCAGTGCCGCAACCTGCGTTGCCAAGAACGAGTACGACCGACAGACCACCGACCTCACGGTGCCTGCGGTCGGAGCAGCCAACTTCTACTTGGTGCGCGTCAAGAACAGTTGCGGCGACACGATGGGAGCACAGTCCAACGGCACCGCACGCACCGGAGTGGTATGCCCCTGAGCCCTTGATTCATCGGCGATCCGGTCTGCCGGCCGGCAGACCGGATCGCAGCTTTTCTGCTGTTGTTTTGAATGCTGCAC
>CAZAHQ010000072.1:0-10983 GCA_964484415.1 uncultured Acidobacteriota bacterium
GGCGACTGGCGTCTCGTTGGTCGTGCCCAGCCGAAACCCGTGCGGGAGCAGCATCGAGAGTTGGATCGATGACCCAACACCGGAATGCGATGCCGGCTTGAGGAACAGGCGGAGCGCGCCGGCGGTCGCGAGGATCGAGACAACGGCGATGGCGGCGGCGACAGGAAGTGAGATCGCACGCCGGGTCGGCGCTGTCTGCAAGGTGGGCGAGGGGAGAGTGGCCTCGTCCTGGCCCTCGAGCACCAATCGCGCTTCACCGATATCGCGCAGGCGCCGTTTCGGATCGCGCTCGAGGCAGCGCGCGAGCAGTCGTCGAACGCGCGGTGTCGTCGCGGCGGGCAAGGCGGTCCAATCGATCTCCTGGCGCAATACGGCGGCCAGCACGTCGGAGAATTCCTCACCGTCGAAGGCGCGCTTTCCGGTGAGCATCTCGTAGAGCACCACGCCGAAGGCCCAGATGTCGGCGCGCCGGTCGACGGTTTTCCCGCGCGCTTGTTCGGGGGACATGTACGCAGCGGTGCCGAGGATCATTCCGGCCACGGTTGCCGCGTGCGCCCTGGTTGGCGAGTTGGCCGTGTCGAAGGAATTGCCGCTGGAGGACTCGCTCGCGTACGCCTTGGCCAGGCCGAAGTCGAGCACCTTCACCTTGCCATCGGGCGTCAACTTGACGTTCGCCGGTTTCAAATCGCGATGCACGATCCCCTTGTCGTGCGCTTCTTCGAGTGCGTCGGCAATCTGCTTGGCAATTGCAATCGCCTCGTCGATAGGAACGGCGCCGCGCTTCAGTCGCTCGGCGAGATCTTCGCCTTCGACCAGCTCCAGCACCAGAAACAACGTGTCGTCGGATTGATCCAGACCGTAGATAGCCGCGATGTTCGGATGGTTGAGCGAGGCCAGCAGTTGCGCTTCGCGCTTGAAGCGGGCGAGGCGTTCGGCGTCTTGCGCGACGCCGGCGAGAAGCACCTTGATCGCGACTTCACGACCGAGCTTGGTGTCGCGCGCGCGATACACCTCGCCCATACCGCCCGCGCCGAGCGATGCACCGATCTCGTAGGGGCCTAGTCGACTGCCGGAGGTCAAGCCCATGCTCTGAGTCCCTTTCGATGGACGTAAGGCGTAGATCCTAAGGCAAGGTAGCCTTCTACCCTCAGATCGTTCAGCAATCCGAGCGGATCTCGCGCCGATCTGACCCTCGAGCCGGCGGCTGGTCCGAAACGCCCAGGCTCCCGCCGGTCACGAGTAGGCCGGAGCGGCGACCGTCGCCGAGAGCGGATCGCAGCAGAACTCAGAGTTGCTCGCCAGGTGGAGGCGCGGAATCGGGTACACAGAAAAAAGAAAGGTCCCCGTGTCGAACACGAGGACCTTTCCCGACTTGTAGTTGACTTGCCCTCAGGCGATTAGCAACCGCCGAAGATATTGCATTTGTTCTTGTGTGCTGTGTTGCAAGAATCCGTACTACCGGCTGGTCCTGGCGGATCGAACGACAGCCCCAGAGCGTCGTTGACCAACGCGCGGTCGTGGCAGTTACCTGCTGGCGGTATGCAGACCGCAGGTGACCCCGTGCTGCTGAGGTGGGCGCAGTTGTCGTCGGTTTCACAGCCGGTCGTGCCGTCACCGTTGCAAGTGCCCATCTGACACGCGCCGTTGTCGAGCAACGTCCCGCCGTTGTTGAAGCAGTCGATGGCGTCGATGCAATCGGCGGTCGACATGGTGCTCGGCAGCCCGGAGCAGGTGTCATTGCAAGCGGCAAACGTGCTCTGAATCGAGACACCCGTGCAGGTTGCGCCACCACCGCTCATGATGCAGTTGAGCGCGGCGGACGTGAGTTGACGAGCGAGTTGAAGCCGCTGATCGCCCTTCGGGCTGACGCACATCGCTTCGACGGCGGAGTTCGCTGATGCCACGTTGGTGTTGAAGATCGACTTTCCGCAGATTTGAGCACTCGCCACCTTGTTCAACACAGCCTGCGTGATGTTGGAGCTTCCCGCCTTGGCAGTACCGGCGTGCGTACCCCAGAAGCCGGGCGTGCGGCAGATCTCGGCCTTCGAGCAGGTGCAGACGAGCGTCGAGCTGGTTACCGCCGCGACCGCTCCCGAGTTGTCGTTGTAGTTGGGGTAGCGCGCACTCCAGTTGAACGCGAAGGCGCCGACACGTGTACCGTTGAAGTACATGCCATCTGGATCGGCACCACCCGAGACGATCGTGTTGGTACCGCAGACCTCACGACCCCACGGGACCTTGATCGCGACACTCGGTCGATCCGGCGTGGTCGACCACAACGGATCGACACTGTCGCCATAACTCATGATCGCGCTACCGGTGTAGGGGAACGATCCGCTACTAGTGGTGAGCGTGACGTTGTAGCCAACGGTTGCCGTACTGGCAGGATCCGGTGGGGGGTCGAAGTTGCTGCCATAGAACGTGACGGTAAAGCCGCTACAGTCGGCCGCGATCTTGCCGTCGCGTGGAAGTGCAGTGGCTCCCGCCATACCCACCGTGCAAATCAATGCCGCAGCGAGTGCGGCGAGCCCACCAAGACCAGTTTTCATGTCTGTCTTTCTCCTACGGCCCAAGCGCCCCGGGCGCCGGCCACCAAATCGTGCGAATTGCCCCCCCAATCCAGTGCCTGACGGTCGAAGTACGGTGACAGTGACGTTACGGCCACGATTTGTGACGTTACGGCCACGATTTGTGGGTCTGCCTGGGGCAGGAAAGGCCTGGAGGTCCGGCGACATTCGAAATCATTCGTCGATCGGTCGCGTCGAGGGCGACTGGACCCGAAAAACCACGTGCCCACTCGACCCCGTCGGAGACCAGCGCCGTATCAACGTTTGGGCAGCGAGCTGCCGATCTCGGGAACCCCTTCCGCCATCATCACGTCGCGCTCGCCCAGCGAACGCGCCGAGACGATGATCCGCCCGTCGATCGGCGAGACGCCGAACGACTCGATCACGCCCTTCTCACTACTGACCGCCGCAACCTCGCGCTGCGACGATGTGTTGCTGCCCGGCACGATCGGTTGTCGATAGAGTGCCGTTGTGAAGGTCGGATGGCTGCCCCACGAGACGAGCGTCTTTGAGTCCGGCATCCAGCGACTGCGTCCGTTGTTCCCCATGTGACCAGGGACGAACAAATCGGCGACTGTCTTTCCGTCCTCGAGACGGAAAATTCGCACCTGCGTTCCGCGCAGGTCGGTGGTGAGACCGGTGGGCGCCGCGATCCAGTTGGTTTTCGGCGCGAGATCGGGCAGCCGGAACGACCCCTCGAGCAGGTGAGTAGCATCACGCCCGTCCGGGCGGATCTTCCAAATGCCGGGTGCCGCCAAGTTGGAAGACGAATAGACGATCCAAGCTCCGTCGGCCGACATGGTCGGGTTTTCCGCATCGACGCCGTCGGAGGTGACCTGGCGCGCCCCACTCCCGTCGGCCTCGGCGATCCAGATCTCGAAATGACCTGTTCGATTCGAACTCCAGATCAAGTGCTTCCCGTCCGGCGTCCAGTGCGGGTCCCAGTCGTCGGCGGCATCGAAGGTCAAGCGTCGCACGGCGCCGCTAGCGAGTTCGAGCGACCACAGATCGAGGCTGCCCGAGCGATCCGAGTTGAAGACCACACGCTGGCCATCGGGTGAGAACGCCGGCTGCCGATCGATCGTCGGACCTTTGGTCAACGCATGCCCGAGTTCATGGTGATCACTCAGATCGAACAGATTCTGCGGATCGGCGCCGTTGTCGAAGACAAGCGCACCGGGCCCTGCGAGTTCTATCCGTTGGGGCATCGTACTGAACGAGAAGACCGATCGTGGGGTTGCGGCGCCAAGCATCAAGCGCTGCAGCAGAACCTCTCCGCGCGCAGCTTGCGACGGCGACCAAGCGAAGAGCAGCGCGTCGTTACCGTCCCAGCATGGTGGCGTCGCGCGACCCCCGGCCGGAAGTCGATAGATTTCGCGCGCTGCACCCGTTGCAACCTGCACCGTCATCAACGCTTTGTGAGCGATCGAATTGACCCGTGAGTACGCGCCAAACGAAATCAATCTCCCGTCGGGCGACCATGCCACGGAACCAAGCGCTTCCGGCGCCTCGAACAGGAGCTTTTCTTCTCCACCATCGGCCGGAATCAGGATCAGTTGGCCGCGATCCCCTAGGTCTCGAGCCAGAACAACCCGCTGTCCATCGGGCGACCAGTCCGCGTCAGCGACGTTGCGAGCCAAGCGTCGGGGTTCGCCGCCGACCAACGGCACGCGGAACAGATCGTTCGCAACATCCGCAGCTCTACCAAACAGCAATGAACTTCCGTCGGGGGAGATCCGCGGCTGCCCGTCGGGGCCTGCCGTGAGCGCCACTTCCTCGCCGGTTGCCAGTTGCTTGAGCCAAATGCGCCGCGTGCCATCGCGATCGGAAGCGAAGGCAACGATGCGTCCGTCAGACGACATACTGGGATCGTCACTCGTGCCGCTGTAGGTCAGCGAGCGAACGGAGATTGGACGCGATGGCTTGGGTGCGAAGAGCGTGCGTTCGAGTCCGATAACGGCGAGCATGCCCAACGCCAACCCGGCACCGAGCCACAGCAGGTTGGCCGGTCCCGTTGCGCGGCGTGTCGCTTCTTGTGGGCTCGCAGAGGCCGACGCATCCTCGTCTTCGATTCGGCCGGCCAAGAGGTCATCGATGACGATCCGCGCGTCGGCAATGTCGTGCAGCCGATTCCGCGGGTTGCGTTCGAGGCAGCGGCGCAACAGTCGACGCAACGCCGATGGGGTCGTCGCAGGAAGCGATTTCGTATCCAGCGGGCGCGTGAGCACGGCGGCCAACGTATCGGAGACCGTTTCACCATCGAACAACTTGGAGCCCGTCAGCATTTCGTAGAGCAACACGCCGAAGGCCCAAATGTCGGCGCGCTTGTCGACCGCTTTTCCGCGCGCCTGTTCGGGCGCCATGTAGGCCGCGGTGCCGAGAATCATTCCGGCCACCGTCGCCGCGTGTGCTCTAGTGGGCGAGTTGTCGGTATCGAACGAGCCGGCGTTGGACGAATCGCTCGCGTACGCCTTAGCCAGCCCGAAGTCGAGCACCTTCACCTTGCTGTCGGGGGTCAACTTGACGTTCGCCGGCTTGAGGTCGCGATGCACCACGCCTTTGTCGTGCGCTTCCTCCAGCGCTTCGGCGATCTGTTTGGCAATCGCGAGCGCTTCGTCGAGCGGAACCGCGCCGCGCTTCAACCGATCGGCGAGGTCTTCGCCTTCGACCAGTTCCAGCACCAGAAACAGCGTGTCGCCTGATTCATCCAGGCCATAGATTGCGGCGATGTTGGAATGGTTGAGCGAGGCCAGCAGTTGAGCTTCGCGTTTGAATCGTGCAAGGCGTTCTGGGTCTTGTGCTACACCCGTCGGGAGCACCTTGATCGCGACCTCACGGCCGAGCTTGGTATCGCGTGCGCGATACACCTCGCCCATGCCGCCCGCGCCCAGCGGCGCGACGATCTCGTACGGTCCTAGTCGATTCCCTCCGGACAATGGCAAGTGCGAGGTCCCGATGCAATGAAAGGCGGCCGAGAGTGTACGTTAGAAACGTGGTCGTGCTTCTCCCTCGATCGCGCGGTTCGATGCTGGAGTCACAGAAGAGATTGCTGGCGCGGCCGATGCAACGCGCGCACTCGAAGGAGGTGTTGGCCCCTTGGCGTGATCCTCGGGGCTACGGTTCCGTCCCTGCCACCCAGTTCGTGAAGCGCCCACATGAGTGCACGATGTCGGCGCCCGGAGCGGCTGAAGGTCCCGCATCATCCCAAACTCCACAAGGGAGGTCGGAGTAGTAGGGAATGTCCGGTGTGCCGTCGGCGCCATAGCTGGCGAGCGTGAGACTCGTGCCGTCCGACACGACCCGCAACGATCGATTCCAGCCGTCGAGTTCGGGGAGTTTCTGCAAGTAGATCGGAACGAGGTGAGGTTCGAGGACTGCCACCGGCGCCCACGTTCCCCCCGTATTGGGGTAGAAGTTGTAGTCGACAGCGTACGACTCCGCGGCGGTCACGATGCTGTTGATCGCATTGACGGTCGCGAACGCTGCTGCCTTGTCACCGAATGGCCGCTGAAGGAATCGTCCATCGACCATGATCGAATCGGCTCCATCGCGCGTCGCGTCGGCGATCTGTTGCTTTCGCCCCGGGTAGAGCAGCTGGTCGGCATACTCGACATCGGCCTGGCCGTCGGAGCCTTTGCTGATGAGTTGGTAGACACTCGGCTTCGCGCGGAAGAGGATCGGATGCCCCCACGCATCGATCACCGCGCTTCGCGCTGCCAGCGAGGGATCGAGCGCCATGACGATCTCGGCCAGCGATCGGATCTCTCCGTCGGCGAGGGGATACGTGCCGCGCTCACGTCGATAGGCCTCGAGCGCGAAGCCGGCGAGTCGCATGCTCGACATCGTCTGCGCGACCGGTTCGAGCCGGAGATTTGTGCGTGTGGCGCCTCCACCGACAACCACAAGCGCGAGGATCGACAACGCGACAAGGACCGATAACGTCAGCTTCGACATGCCCAGTTCCTCCTCGTCGACAACGATACTCTGCCCAGGCGCGAACTCGCCGAGAGAATCTCGCTCGACAAAGGCTGTCGAAGCCTTCACTGGCAGCGGAGGATCTTCGGCTCCCACGGATCGTGCGTGATGCGAAGCGTTTGCGCAGCACCCGACCCGCTCAACGTGTTTCCGGTGTCGGCAGGGTCGAGCAGGTTGGTTACCGACACACAGTTGATTCCGTTGGCGCCAATGTTGAGAGTCTCTTGTCGATTCGAGCGTGAGCTGATGTTGGAGGCGCTGATGAATTTGCCATCGGCATCGACTCGGGCAAACGACAGGTAGCTCGCATTGCGGGTCAGCCAAATCACGCCGGCGTGGCGCAGCGTGGGGTAATCATTGCGAATCTGGACCACGTTCTTGAACCACTGATGGAAAGCCGCGTCCCGACCCGGCTGAAACAGCGTGCCTGGCGAGGTGTAGTCGATTGCGTACTCGTTGCCGCTGTAGATGAACGGCACGCGATCGATCGACATCAAGAATGCCAGTGCGAGCTTGAGTCGTTCCTTGAAGCGACCATCGGCGACCGCCATCAAAAACGTGTCTGCCTCGTAGTTGTCGACCGACGCCGAGAGTAGCCGCGGGTCCTCGAACGCTGCCTTCCGTGCATCGTGGTTGAACACCAAGAGGTTGGGGTGTTGCGACCGCGCAAAGACCTGCTTGATGTCGGAGATGATCGAGAAGTCGTAGATCCCGGTGAATCGAATTCCGGTGGGGGAGGCGCTGTTGACGTACTCGTGATCGGCGCGCTGCCAACTCAAGGTCGGGCCCAGCCAGGCCCACTCGCCGAACTGTGTGGTGTCGGGGCGCACGCGATTGACCGATCGCCGAAAGTCGTTGACGCCGTAACTCCAGAAGTCGACGTAGAAGTTGTGAACCGAGTCGTACCGCAACCCATCGACGCCGTATTCGCGCGAGAGCCAGATCATCACGTCGTCGACCAGCACCTTGTACGGGCCGCTGCGCGTCGGTCGGTCGTTGAGGTGATGAATGATCGGCATACCGAACGAGTTGTCGACCGGGCCGTAGGCGGTTTGCGCCGGTTCGCTGGCGATGTTCTCGGTTCCCCACGGCCGGAACCAAAACGGGAAGTCGAGTTGGTGCGTGTTCCAGTTGTGCTCGATCCCTGCCATGCCGATCGGCAGATCGAGGATGAACCGCATCGGTGTCGGCGACTGATGGAGCGCGTCGATGAACTGCCGCAGTTGCTGCTTGCTGCCGAAGTTCCGGTCGATCTGTTGCCAGTCGACAACGCGGTAGCCGGTGGGCAGGAAGCCGAAGAAGTCGTTGCGATCGTTCTCGAATGGCGGATACATCAACACGGTGTTGAGTCCGAGCCCCTTCAGGTACGACAGGCGATTGAGTGCGCCCTGCAGATCGCCGCCGAGAAAGCCGCCCTCGTAGGCCGGGCTCGGCAGGTTGAATTGGTTCTTCATGAAATCGTTGGTCGGGTCGCCGTTATCGAATTTGTGTGGGATCAACACGTACACGAGGCTGTCGATCCACGCCGTCTGCGGGCCGCGGGTCAGGGCGCAGACGCCGTCCCCGTCGAGATCGTTGGTGGGATCGAGCGGGCACGCGTCGCAGGCATCGCCCACGAAATCGTGGTCTTGATCGGTCAGCGCGGCGTTGCTGATAACGATGCAGTTGTCGTCGCGATCGTCGAGGCCATCGCCGTCGGTGTCGCTCGGAGCGAGGGTGCAACTGGAAGTCGCGTGAGTGAGCGGGCTCTCAGCGCAGCGATTGGCTCCGGCCACGAGGTAATAGAAAGCGGCGCCCGCCGCAGGCAGCTCGTTGTCGACGGTCGCGGTCGATGAAAGGCCCGCGCGCCAACAATCGTCATTGAACGCGAAGGCTCCATCGATCAAACCACGGTAGATATTGGAAACGTGACCCTGCGGGGCGCGCGTCCACGACAACGACGCGCCGGAGAGCCTCAGCGATGCACTGATCGAGCCGGGCGGCTGCGAGACGCCGGCCGCCGAAGGGGCGCAATCGCACGCATTCCCATCGGCATCGCCGTCGGTGTCTTGTTGATCGGTATTGGCAACCACCGGGCAGTTATCGTTTTGATCCGGGACGCCATCGCCGTCCAGGTCCTGGTCGTAGGGCGAGGCCAGCGCGCTCGGCAGCAGGCACAGGCAGATGAGGATCGCTCCGAGTTTCGCCCCGAACACCCGAGCCTCCCGCCAGAGTGTACGTCGAAGGCGCGACCGGGCCGGCTCGATTCGCGCGTCTGTCCGCTCGATTCCGGGAAGCCTCGCGCCTAGTCCTCCGGCGGCTCGTCACCCGGCGCCATCTTGACGATTCGTGGGTGGAACGCAGCGAGCGGTTCGACCAAATCGCGTTGCGCCAACATCACCTCGTCGATGTCTTTGTAGACCATCGGCGCTTCATCCAACCCCGCCGAGAGCAACGTGACACGGCTCTTGAGTAGGCGTTGTTTGAGCTGCGGCCAGGTGAAGCGCTGCTTGGCGGCGGTGCGGCTCATTACCCGGCCCGCGCCATGCGCGGCGGAGTCGAGCGCAGCGACACTCCCTTTGCCGCGCACGACGTAAGTAGGGCTGGCCATCGAGCCGGGGATCACGCCCAACACGCCCAGTCCCGCTGGCGTTGCACCCTTGCGATGCACGATCAGCGACTCGCCGTCATGCACCTCGCGCCAGGCGAAGTTGTGATGGTTCTCGATATCCAACAACGTCGCCGCACCCAAACGCCGAGCAATGTGATGGTGAATGCAGGCGTGATTCGCCGAGGCGTACTTGCCCATCAGTTCCATGGCGCTCCAGTACTCCTGACCCTCCTCGGTAGCCAGACTCAGCCATGCGAGGTGCTTCAAGTTGGACGGGAGGTCAGGGTGTTGGTCCATGGCGAGGCGGCTGAAGTGCGCGGCAATCGTTGCGCCAGCGCCGCGACTGCCGCTGTGGCTCAAGAGCGCTAGATAGGTTCCCGCTGGAATGTCGAGGCTTTCCTCGCCGACCTCGAACGTGCCGAACTCGACGAAGTGATTGCCGCTGCCGCTGGTGCCGAGCTGCGACCACGCTTTGTCTTTGAGTCCGCGGGTCAAGCGCGTGACCGACCAGTCCTCGTCCATCACATCGTGCGTTCGGCGGTCCTTGAAACTGGCTCCGATGCCGAATCGAGTTTCCGCTTCGATCGTTTCTGCCAATCGCTCGGCTTTGATCTCGAGCGTCGACGTCGGCAGATCGAAAACCGACAACTTCACCCGGCACGCGATATCGACGCCGACGGCGTAGGGGATGACGGCATCACGCGTGGCGAGCACTCCGCCAATTGGCAGACCGTAGCCGGGATGCGCATCGGGCATCAATGCACCGCGCACCGTAATCGGCAAACGGCAGGCGTTGATGATTTGTGTCACCGCACTCGCTTCGAGGTCCCGGCCCCATTGCTGGTAAGGGGCTGGTTCGTGGCGTGGAACGAACGCTGCAGTGCGATCGGGCGAAGGGGAAAGGGCCCGCGCCAACGCACCGAGCACGCTGTGATCGATGAATGCCACCGGATCGTCGACCAGCACCGCAAACTGGCCCCGCATCGAGGCGACATCGAGCCCCGCGGCGCGCGCGGCAACGATCGCCTTGAAGGCGAGCTTGAGCGGCTCGCCATTCGGGATTCCCAGGTTGAGCAATTCACGCTTCTTCATGAGCTGCGACCGCCTTTTGACTGTTGGCCGACACGCAAGCGGCGATTGCTGGAAGGCCGCTTCAGAGAAACCGAGTCGTTACCGGTTGAGGTCGAGCGTCGCTCTGGCCTCGGTGGCGACGCGTGCAAGCTCTTTAGAGAGCGCCTTGATCAGCTCGGGAATCCTGGGGACCGCCAGGATTTTGGTAGCGCGATCGGCGTCACGCAGAAATCGCCGCTCGCCGATCGAGCCCTCGCGAATGCTGATCCGATCCTCGGAGTCGATCGCGACCTCACCGTCAGCGACGGCCAGACCCCACTTGTTGCCAACCTTGGCGTAACCGATCAGCAACGCTTGATAGCGTCGGTGATTGCCGTGCACCACACCGATTCTGATCATGAAGTGCTTGCCGCGAACGGCAAGTGGCGGGAACTTCTTTCCTTGCTCCAGCACCGACCACACTTCGACACCCGGTGCCGCTTCCTCCAGGTGCCGATCGATCTCGCGGATGTACTCGAAGGCGCGTGTCGCCTCGTGGTTCATCGTTTGCGTGTTCTGCTTCATCTGATTCAGAAGCGCCATCGTCTCAGGATCGAGTGGCATAGAAGACTCCAAAGAGCGCTGTGATACAGCGCCCGGTTGCTGCTCGCTGCGATCGTGGGTGGATGTGGGCGAGGGGACGCCTGGTGATGACTCTGACATGGGACCTCCTGTTCGCCTTTCGGCGAGGTCCGCACCCTGTTCGGGTGGCGGGTTGGTGTGCCCTGTTCGGGCAGCTTT
>CAZAHQ010000073.1:0-10967 GCA_964484415.1 uncultured Acidobacteriota bacterium
GGTAAGAGGGTCAACCTGTTACGGGTAAGACCTCACGACACGAAAGCCGAGCGATGCAGCGCGCGAAGCTCGTCGCGATAACACAGCGATACTCCGGACCGCTCGAGGCGATACGCCAGCTCGATATCCTCGAACCCGTACCGAGAGAACTTCTCGGAGTATCCGCCTGCCTGCAGTAGCGCGGCTCGCGGGATCGAAAAGTGCCCGGTGAGGCAATCGCTGAACGGGACGCAGTCGGCCAAGGACTGAAGCCGCGCTTGCCGGCGCGCCTCCTCGGCCGCCAGGAACCGGCCGAACCGCCCGCGGAACGTCGATGGATCTGGATCGATGCGCGCGATCAGAGCGCGCGGCGGCGCGCCGCGAGGGTGCGCCGCGAGGTGACCGGCGAGTGCGTCGGTCGCGACGCTCATGTCGTCGTCGAGAATCAAAACGACCCGCCCGCGCGCTGCGTTGACTCCAAGGTTGCAAGCCATCGCTCGACCGCGATTGGGAGTTTGCCGAAGCACCGTCAGCGGCAGCGCGCCGACGGTCGTCGAGCCAACGTCCAGCGCCGGTATCGAACCATCGTCGGTGATCACGACCTCGGCCACGCCGCGTGGCAGATCGGCTCGGGCCAAGGCGGCGAGCGTTTCCGGCAGCCGTGCCTGGCCGCCATGACTCGGGATGACGATCGATAACTCGAGACTCACCGGAGCGGAATCATACGCGCGGCCTGCTTGCTTGTGTCCGCGCCCGGGAGTCTGTGACATAAATCGATCGATCGGCGGCGACGCGTCTGGGCCTTGAAGGAATAGAGTATGGCGCCCCGATTTCAGCCCGAGAGAACGATGACTGAACCAGCGCCCCGCGTTTTGTATCTCGTCGACGGTACCTACACGGTGTTCCGTTCGTACTTCGCGATTCAGCGCTTGAGCGCACCGGATGGGACCCCGACCAACGGCGTCTTCGGTTTTCTCGCTACGCTGCGAAAGCTCGTGCGCGATCGAAAGCCGCACTACTTTGGGGTGGCCTTCGATCTGGAAGGGAAGACTCATCGCGACGAGGTGTACGCCGACTACAAAGCCCAACGACCGCCGGCCCCGGACGACTTGGTGCCGCAGTTCGCGCTCGCGATGGAGGCGTGTGAGGTATTGCGCTGGCCGGTCCTGTGCGCCGCAGGGTTCGAGGCCGACGACGTGCTCGCCACACTGTCGCGGTTAGGGCGCGAGCAAGGACTGGAGATCGTGATCGTGACCTCCGATAAGGACCTGTATCAACTCGTCGAGCCCGGGGTCACCGTTCTGAATCCATCGAAAGACGATCGGATGCTCGATCCGGCCGGTGTGCTCGAGGTCTTCGGCGCCCCGCCGCAGCAGGTGCGCGATGTGCTCGCGCTGATGGGGGATGCGGTTGACAACGTTCCAGGCGTCCCTGGTATCGGAGAGAAGACGGCCAAGGCGTTGGTACTGCGATACGGCTCGTTGGAGTCGCTGTTGGCGCGCGCGAAGCTGTTCGCGATCCTCTGGCGGGGGAAGGAGCAGCTCGCTGTCGACCCCGCACAGTTACCTTCAATCGCGGCCGAGATTTCAAAGCCGGCGGCCGAGTTGGCGGCACTCGAACGCCGCTTGGGTGGCGACGACGGAGAGCTCTTGGCTGCCAAGTTCGAGTCGTTGGCAGCACTGAGTGCCGACGACGCGAAGGCGGCGAGCAAACTGTTCAAGGGGCTCGAGTCCAAGACCCAGCCAAAGATCTGGCTGGCGCTGGAAGAGAACGAGGCGGTCGCCCGTTTGTCGCTGGACTTGGTGACGGTTCGAACCGATGCGCCGGTCGCGCTCGACTTGAGTGCCTTGATCGTCGAGGAGCCGGACGTGCCGCGTGCGATCGAGTTGTTCACACGGCTTGGGTTTCGTGGACTGACTCAGGAAATGGCACAAGCGTCGACCGACCTCGAGCGCGCCGCCGATGCCTTGCAGATCGACGTGATCTGCGATGCGATCGCGCTCGACACGCGACTGGCGTCGCTACGAAGCGGCGGGATGTTCGCGATCGATACCGAGACCGATGGACTGGTAGCGCGTCGTGCGAATCTGGTGGGCGTTTCGCTCGCCGCTGCGGATGATCGCGGCACCTATCTTCCGGTTGGACATCGCACCGCTGACCCGCAGTTGCCGTGGAGCGAGGCGGCGGCACGACTCAAACCGCTGCTCGAGGATCCGAACGTTCCCAAGTGCGGTCAGAACATGAAGTACGACCGCGCCGCGCTACGCCGCGCCGGCATTCGACTGAATGGTCTGGCGTTCGACACGCTGATCGCGGCCCAACTGCTCGACCCGGGGCGCAGCACCTCGCACAAACTCGATGATCTGGCGCTGAGTTGGTTGAACGAACGGATGATCCCCTACTCGGAAGTCGCCGCTACGGCCGACGGCGAGGTGACGCTCGATCAGGTTTCGGTGAGCAAGGTGGCGCCTTACGCCGTCGAAGACGCGGTCGTTGTGTGGCGTCTGGTGGATCCGCTGCGAGACGCGCTTCGCAAGCAAGATCTGCTGGAGTTGTTCGAGACGATCGAGATGCCGATCGTTCCGATTCTCGAGGAGATGGAGCACTGGGGGATCGGCATCGATGTCGCGGCGTTGAGCTCCATCTCGCAACGCATGGCGACCGAACTGAAGCAGTTGGAGTCCGAGATCTTCTCGTTGGCCGGCCGGCCGTTCACGATCAACTCACCACAGCAACTGCGCGTGGTCTTGTTCGAGGAACTGGGCTTGAAGCCGGCGGGAAGACGTACCCAAAAGACCCGCGAACACTCGACCGGGCAAGAATCGCTCGAGGCCCTGGCCTCGGCACACCCGCTGCCTGCCAAGGTGCTGGAGTATCGCGAGATCACCAAGCTCAAGAGCACCTACGTCGATGCGCTCCCCAAGCTGGTCGACCCAGAGGACGGACGGGTGCACGGCAGCTTCCATCAACTCGGCGCCGCTACCGGACGGCTGTCCTCCTCCGATCCCAACCTTCAGAACATTCCGGTGCGCAGCGCGCTCGGTCGCAGCATCCGGGCCTGTTTCGTTCCGCAGCCGGGCTGGCGGTTCGTCGCCGCCGACTACTCGCAGATGGAACTGCGGATCCTGGCGCATCTGTCGGATGACCCGGCGCTGATCGAGGCGTTCGAGCGCGATGTCGATATCCACGCGTACACCGCGTCGTTGGTCGATGGCGTTCCACTCGAGTTGGTGACACCGCAGGCACGTGCTCGCGCCAAGGCGGTGAACTTCGGGATCGTCTACGGGATGTCGGAGTTTCGGCTGGCTCGCGAGCAGGGAATGTCGCGCGATGCGGCGCGGCAGTTCATCGAGAGCTACTTCAAGCGTTACCCGCGCGTGCGCGAATACATCGATGGCTCGATCGCCGCGGTGCAACGCACTGGGGAGACGCGCACTCTCTACGGGAGAGTACGGAAGTTCCAGGAGCTGATGGCCGCCGATGGGGACGTCGAGGGTCCGTCGCGGCCGGAGCGAGACGCGCTGCTCCGCCAAGCGGTCAATGCCACGGTGCAAGGCACCGCGGCAGACATCGCCAAGCGGGCCATGATTGCGCTGTGCCACCGATTCGAAGCGGAACAGTCGCCTGCTCGACTGCTGTTGCAGGTGCATGACGAGTTGTTGATCGAGTGTCCGGAATCCGACGCGGAGGCGACGAGTGTGGCCGTGCGCGAGGCGATGGAAGGGGCAGCCCGGCTCTCGGTCCCCCTCAAGGTCGACGTTCGGGTCACATCCGCCTGGGAAAAGTAGCCGCCGCCAGCCGCAGCCGGCCGGTCGCCGGTACGGTTCGGATCGCCAGTGCCATTACCCGGCTCGGTACCTATATTCGGGGCAGTACGGCCACGCGCGCGGGCCGTTTCGGAGACGAGCAAGCATGCCCAACCCGGCCCGGATCCTAATCGTTGATGATCTGCTCTCCGTCAGGGAGGTGCTGCGCGCGGGCCTGGAGACAGCCGGCCACGAGATCCAGACCGCCTCCTCCGCCGCCGAGGCTCGCAAGCTGTTCGTGTTCGGCCGATTCGATCTGGTTATTTGCGATATCCAAATGCCGGGCGAATCAGGTGTCGAACTGCTCGAATGGATGAAGTCGCAGGACACCGATGTGGCCGTCGTGATGGTGACCGGCGTCGACGACGCGACAACCGCGGTCTCGGCGATGCTGAAGGGCGCCTCCGACTACCTCACCAAACCGTTCACGCTCCCCGAGGTCCGGGCCCGAGCCGAACAGGCGCTCGAGAAACGTGGACTAAGACTCGAGAACCGCGCCTATCAAGATCGCCTCGAGCGTTTGGTCGACGAGCGAACCAAAGAGGTCGTGTTGGCCCGCGATCGGATCAGCAGGCTCAACGACGAACTGCGGACCGCGTACGATGCCACCCTCTCGGCGCTCATGATGGCGCTCGACTTTCGCGACAACGAAACACAAGGCCACAGCATCCGCGTGGTCGAGTACACCGAACGACTCGCCAATCAGATGGGATTGACCGAGCCGACCCTGACCGACATCCGTCGCGGCGCAATGCTGCACGACGTCGGCAAGATCGGAATACCCGACGCGATCCTGCGCAAGCCCGGGAAACTCAATGCCGAGGAATGGGAATGCATGCGACTCCACCCCAAACTCGGCTACGACATGCTCAAAGACATCAAGTTCCTCGAGCGCCCGTCGGAGATCGTGTTGTCGCACCAAGAACGGTGGGATGGGACCGGTTATCCGAACGGTCTGAAGGGTGAAGCGATACCGCTCGGCTCGCGGATCTTCGCAGCCGCCGACACATTCGACGCCATGACGAGCGATCGTCCGTATCGTGCGGCGCTGACCTATGAGCAAGCGCGCCAGGAACTGATCGACTACTCCGGTACCCAGTTCGACCCACAGGTGGTCGAAGCGTTCATGCACGTGCCCAAAGAGGAGTGGTTCGAGATTCGCGCCCGCGTCACCGCCGAGCTCGCGGCTCGCAAAGGGGGAGGCGCGCCCGAGCGCCTGCTGCTGGCGGTCGCCCACACCACCTGAGCCCAAGGGGCGTCGCTCGTTCGTCGCTGTACTCACAACCGGCGTGAGCGGAGTGTCAGATTCCAAACTCCGCGCTTCCTCGTCGATGTTCGAACACCAAAGCGGTCTCGATGTGCGCCACCTCCGGTCGTGTCGTGAAGGCATCGACCGCCAGATCGCGGAGGTGTATCGCATCGCGCGCGAGCAGGTGCAGCAGAAAGTCGTTGGCTCCCGCCATGTGATAGACCGCCAGTACCTCCGGCAGCGACTGCGCGTGCGCGCGAAACGACTCGACCTGCTCGCGCGCGTGCTGCTTGAGTCGGATCGCCACCATCGCTTCGATGCCGTAGCCCAAGGCGCGCGGGTCGATCTCGGCGTGGAACCCCTTGATCGTGCCTTCCTGGATCAGCCGCTTGGTCCGCTCCAGGCAACTGGAAGGTGCCAAGCCGACCTCGGCCGCCAGCTCCTTGTTCGACAGCCGTGCATTCTTCGACAGTGCCAACAGGATCGCGCGATCGATTCGGTCGAGGGGGCGCATGAGGCCTCATTTCCGCAGTTAATTCGGCGGAAATTCTACAGTCCGCACCGGATACTTTCCACGGGCATTGAGGTCGAACATGATGCGGAAACCGGATCAACCCCTCAGCTTCGAGTCGATCGCCGTCCACGCCGGGCGTGAGCAGTTCGCCGAACTCGGAGTGCACGCACCCCCGATCGATCTGTCGTCCACCTACCCGCTTCACGACTTGGCCGAGGCGACGGCTGACCTCGATGCACTGGTGGGTGGGGCCAACCATGCCCACGGATCGGTCTATGCCCGTTTGCACAATCCAACCGTGGCCCGATTCGAGGACGCGCTGGCAAGGCTGGAAACGGCCGAGGCTGCGGTCGCCTTCAGCTCCGGGATGGCGGCGATGACCGCCTGTTTGTTGGCGGCCTCTCGGCATGGGCGACACATCGTCGCGGTGCGGCCGCTGTATGGAACCAGCGATCATCTGCTCGACTCCCCGCTGCTCGGTCTTCGCGTCTCATGGACCACGGCCGATCGCATCGCCGATGCGCTGCAACCTGACACGTCGCTCGTGATCATCGAAACGCCGGGAAACCCGACGCTGGCGATGGTCGACATCGCGGCTGTCGTCGCTCAGGCCAAAGGAGTTCCCGTGCTGGTCGACTCGACGTTCGCGACCCCGGTGCTGCAGCGACCGTTGGAGCTGGGGGCGACGCTGGTTCTACACAGCGCCACCAAGTTCATCGGCGGGCACGGCGACGTTATCGCCGGCGTGATTGCTTGCAATGAAGACTGGGCGCACGAGCTGCGCCAGGTGCGGGTGCTGACCGGCGCCCTGTTGCACCCGCTTGCCGCTTACCTGCTGCATCGCGGCCTGCAGACTCTGTCGCTGCGGGTGCGGGCGTCGCAGTCGGGAGCGCAGGTACTGGCTCAACGATTGGCAGACCACCCCGCGGTCGCTGCGGTGCGCTACCCGGGACTACCGGGTGGCGATCCGGCCGGTTTGATCGGCCGTCAGATGCAAGGACCAGGGGGGATTCTGGCGTTCGATCTACGTGGTGGACATGACGCTGCCGCCGCGCTGATGAGTGCGCTCCGACTGATCACTCCGGCGGTCAGTCTTGGGTCGGTCGACTCGTTGATCCAACACCCTGCCGGGCTGACGCATCGTGTGATGGATCCGTATGCGCGCGCGGCCGTCGGTATTGGTGATGGGATGCTGCGGCTATCTGTCGGTCTGGAAGACCCCGATGACTTGTGGCGAGATCTGCAGCAAGGGCTCGCCGCCGCAGAGCGGTCGAAGGCCGTCGCGAGCGGGTTGGCTCGAGCCGTCTGATCGGCAGATCCCCATCGACACGATCGCTCGAATCCCTCGCGACCGGTTCGTGACGTGAACGCTGGCTGCCGGTTACTTGCCGAGCATCAGCTTGGCGATCGTCGCCAGTTGCATGTTGTCGGTGCCTTCGTAGATCTTGCCGATCTTCGCATCGCGAAACAGTTTCTCGACCGGGTAGTCCTTGACGAACCCGTACCCGCCGAACAGATCGACAGCGGTCGACGAGGCAACTTCTGCGGCGTGCGCGGCCCAGTACTTGGCGATCGCTGCCTCACGCAGGAACGGCAACCCCGCTTCTTTCAATTTCGCTGCGTTGAGGACCGACAACAGCGCGGTTTCGGTGAGCACCTCGGCGCGCGCCAGTTGAAACTGCACTCCTTGGAAGTCTGCGATCGGCTTTCCGAACTGTTGGCGTTCCTTGGTCCACTGCACCGCATGGTCAATCGCACCTTTGGCGAGCCCGACCATCTGCGCGCCAATACCGATTCGCCCTTCGTTGAGCGTCTCGATCGCAACCTTGTACCCTTTGCCGATTTCGCCGAGCACCCGCTCGGGGCCGCAGTAGACATCGTCGAGGATCAGTTCGACGGTGCTGCTGGCGCGAATCCCGAGCTTGTCCTCCTTCTTGCCGACTTTGAAACCTGGATCGTCCTTGTGCACGAGGAAGCAGGTGATCCCGCGGTAGCCAGCCGCGAAGTCGACCGTCGCAAACACCAAGAACAGGCCCGCCTCGTACCCATTGGTGATCCACAACTTGCTGCCGGTGAGGCGCCAACCGTTTCCGTCTTGGCGTGCCGCCGTGCGCAGACCGAAAGCATCCGAGCCCGAACCACTTTCGGACAGCGCATACGCGCCGACCATTTCAGAACAGAGTTTCGGAAGGTAGGTGCGCCGCTGTTCCTCGGTCCCCCAACGATGGACTGCGTTGTTGCACAGCGTGTTCTGGACGTCGCACACGACGCTGACCGAGGGGTCTACCTTGGCCAACTCGATGATCACCAGGATCGCATCGGTGAAGCTCATTCCTGCACCACCGTACGTTTCCGGAATCTCGATCCCCATCAGCCCCATCTCGAACATCGTCTCGAGCACGAGGGGGTCGAGTTTCCCTTCGCGATCCATATCCAGAATGCGAGGCCGAATCGTCTCTTCCCCGAAGCGGCGGACCTCGCTCAGCAGAATCTCTTGGTCTTCGGTGGTAACCGTCAGTGGCAGTGAGTGGCTCATCGTGGCGTCGTCCTGGGGCGATCCGCCCCGTTGAAGAAGTGCAAGAGACTACCCCATGAGCCGCCGTCAAACTCATCAACCGCTGCGGTTCTGAGCGGTCGAGCGGTCGCGTTGGCGTCTCGATCCGGTGGGCACGGTCGCGCCCGACGACCGAGCCCGGATCCGATCATCAAGAGACGAGGGGCCGATGCGCGGCGCCGGCGGGCCGGCTCGGCGCCGGATGCATCAAAACTCCGGCCCTCCTGGGAGCGGCGGCGGGTCGGCGCGGTCGGCGTTAGACTGCGCCACGCATTCGCTGAAACCTGGCAAAAGGGGTTGCAATGATTCGTCTCGTGAAGCGCGGCCTGCCGATCGTTATCTTGGTGGTCGGCGTGGCCTCCGCGCTGGCCGCTCCGGTCGTGACGATCGCGCCCGAGGTCAAGGCGGTGCTGGATCGCTTCGAGCACGCGCAGCAGGGGATTCAGTCGCTGCGCACGAACGTCGTGGAGACTCGTGTCCTGGCGTTGCTGGCCAAGCCCGAGGTGCTGCGCGGCCAGCTCACATTCGATCAAGGCAAGGTCCGGTTCGAATACCGCGAACCCGAGGCGCGCACCTATGTGTTGAACGACGGGAAGCTTACGGGATGGATCCCGGCGCAAAACCGGGTCGAGGAGGCCAATGTCTCCCGGCGCGTATCACGCCTGAAGAAGGTGTTCGCTCTAGGTCAAGCCTCCAGCGAACTGATCAAAGACTTCACCATCACGCTGGTCGAGAAAAGCAGCGTCGCCGGTACCGATGAACTGATCCTGGTTCCCAACTCGAAGCGGATTCAGAAGCGCATTGCCGAGGTGCGTTTGTGGTTGGACAAGGAACTCGGACTCCCCAAGCAGTTGCACTACGTCACCGGCGACGGCAACAAGATCACGTATCAGCTCACGGCGATGCAGGTGAATCCAGACGTTCCGGCCGCAACCTTCGTGCTGAAAATCCCAGCCAACGCCAAGGTGGTGAAAGGGGTTCAGTCGCTCGGGGTGGTTACCAGCGGTACCGACATCGACGAAGAACTCTGAAGACGATTCGAAAGGGTCAATGCGCAAGACGGTCATCGACGGCGTCGAGCTGAGCCTCGCGCCCCCCGACGAGATCAAAGGGGAGTGGGTCGGCCAAGGAGATCTCGTGCGGCAGGTGTTGGCCGCCTGGGTGGTGCTGTCGCCCGAGGACATGCCGCTCAACCCGCGCCTGATCGGCCGGCCGGGTGTCGGCAAGACCACCCTCGCGTGTGCCGCGGCCAAACGACTGAATCGCGATCTGTACCTGTTTCAGGCTACGGCTGACACACGGCCCGAGGATCTGATCGTCACGCCCGTGCTGGCCGAGGGGGGCGGGATCCGCTACACCGCATCGACGTTGGTGACCGCGATGATCCGTGGTGGCGTCGCGGTGTTGGATGAAGGCAATCGGATGAGCGAGAAGGCGTGGGCCTCTCTCGCGCCGCTTCTGGATCAAAGACGCTACGTCGAGTCGATCATCGCGGGTATAAAGATCCACGCGCATGCCGATTTCCGTTTCTGCACCACGATGAACGACGACGCTTCTACCTTCGATCTTCCCGAGTACATCTCGTCAAGATTGTTGCCGCGAATCCTGCTGGACTTCGCCGACGCCGAGGAAGAGTTGAGGATCCTCTCGGCGAATCTGCCGTTCGCACCTCCCGAGCTGTTGCGCTACGTGGCGGCATTTCTGCAGACCGCTCACGAAGCAGATGCTGCCTACAGCGTTCGTGACGGCATCAACCTGGCTCGCTACGCCCTCAAGCGAGCCCACATCGCCGGTGATCCGCCTTCCGCGGCGCTCTCACACCTGCCGGACGCCATGCTGCAGACGCTCGGCGAGGACGCCGCCGACTACCTGCCCGAATCCCCGTGATCCAGCGTTCCGATTTCGGATTGGGTCCCACGAATCCCGACACTCGGACGCTCGACGGTTTTCGTCATCTGATTTGCTTGAACATCGATTGGGAGGCCGATCGTCGACAGTGAACACCGCGCGACGTCAGCAACCGAAATGTCCGATCGCGATCCACTGATCTGGGAGCTATCGACCTGGCCGTGGGGTCTGGACGGCGTGCGATTGCTCCCGGTTTTGCACGAGCGCCTGGAGTTTGCCCGCGCCGTCCGCGCACACCTGGATCACTTCGACCCGCAGGCCGTGGTGGTCGAAATACCCAAGCCTGCATCCCAGGCGTGGCTGTTGGCGGTAACGCGCCTCCCCGTGATCCACGCTGTGCGCCTTCGACCCGCTGCCGGCGAGTTGACCTGGCTGGTCGTCGATCCGTGTGACGCCACGGTAGAAGCGGCGCGTTGGGCACTCGGGCGCGGGCGTCCGGTGATTTGCGGCGATCTATGGACTGCGGATTACCCGAGGATTCATGACGCGTTGCCCGACCCTGCCGTCATACCGGAGATCGGCTACGCACCGTTCGTTCGCGCGGCGCTTGCGGCGACGCTGCGCCATACGGCACACGACAGCGCGCGCGAGCAGGCGATCGCAGTCGCGGTCGCTCAGGCGCGCGCCGCACACGATCGGGTGGTCGCCGTGTTCGGGGTTTCGCACCTGCAGGGAATCACAAAAGCGTTGCGCGAGGGTGCACCGTCGCCAGTGGCGCGCGCGATGAAGCTGGAGACCGTGGCACTTCCGTTGGATCCGGAGTGTCTGGTCGAAGTCTTGGGCGAGACACCATTCGTGCAAGCGGCGTTCGAGCGCGCCCGCACGGGGCAGCCGCCCTGCGCCTGGTCGAGTCCTGTCGAGCCCCGCCCAGTTGGGAAACTGTTGCGATTTCCAGGCGCTGCCGAAATCGAACAGGCCCAATCCGATTCCGAGGAAGAACTCGCCCTGGAGACACGC
>CAZAHQ010000074.1:0-10965 GCA_964484415.1 uncultured Acidobacteriota bacterium
CTGCGATCGATCTTGGAGCGGGCCCTTCAACCTCCGTTCTTTCCGGTCGCGCTGAATGCCGTGCAGTCACGCTGCCACTATCACGACCTGGACGGGAGCACGGTCGAGTTAGGCCTTCTGCACATGAAGTCGTGTCCGCTGAATCACCCCCAGGGGGCGCACGCTTATCGTCTCGAGCATGCAGGGCGCGCGGTCGTGATTGCGACCGACCACGAATGCGGTGATAGCGCCATCGACGAACGACTCGCGATGTTCGCTCACGGCGCCTCGACGTTGATTGCCGACGCTCAGTGGACGCCCCAAGACGCGGCCGCTCACCACGGGTGGGGTCACAGCTCATGGCGCGACGCGGTAGCGTTGGCCAAGCGCGCCGCTGTCGACAAGCTGGTGCTGTTTCACCACGACCCGGATCGAACCGATGACCAGCTCGATGCCATTCTGAGCGAAGCCCGGCGCGAGTTTCCCAAAGTTCAGGTGGCTTCAGAAGGCCTGAAGATCGACGTTTGAGCCCAGGGCTCGCCCGGCTTGGATCGCCGAGTCGACTTCGCATTGGAAAAGCGGCGAACACCCACCAACTTTGAAGGACGTTGCGCTTATCCTAGGCCAGACGATGCGCACGAGGGGCTGATGAGACTGACGTCAACGATTGTGGGGATGGCTGTTTTGTTCACGGCGCTCACGGCGCTCACCGCCTGGGCTGGCGATGACCCGCACGCCGCGGTCTACGCGACCAGCAAGTACCCCAGCGCCAGTGAATGCGCCAAGTGTCATCAGCAGATCTACGACGAATGGGCCTCGTCCAATCACGCCTACGCTTCGGTCTCTCCGATGTTCCACAAATTCGAGCAACGCATCAACGATCTGGCCAACGGCACGATCGGAAGCTTTTGTGTGCGCTGCCACGCCAGCGTCGGAACCACGTTAGGCGAGCCGCGCGAGTTGCCGATTTGGAAGCGGACCAAGGTGGCACGCGAAGGGATCACCTGCATCACCTGCCATCGCGTGCGTGAAGAGTATGGGCACGTCAACGGCGAACGGCGCATCGAGCCCGGCGACATTCATGATCCCGTCTACGGCAACTTCGGTGGTGACGGTGTGGCCGAGGTGATCTCCAAGAAAGACTTCTACAAGGTCAAACCACTGCCCGGCGACAAAGGCCCCGGTATGGACATTCACGTCGCCGGCATCAAGTTCGAGCCGCTCTCCACCTCCGACTTTTGTCTGTCATGTCATCAGGTGGCGGTCCACCCGGGCATCAAGTTGGAGGTGGTGTGGGACCAGTACCGCGATAGTCCCGCCTTCAAGCAAGGCATCACCTGCCAGCAATGTCACATGGGCAAGCAGCCTGGTGTTGTCTCCGGCTTCGAGGTGGGGGCTGTCGCCGTCGTGGGCGGAAAAAAGGTCAACGAAAAGCGCGAGCATCACAATCACGCGTTCTACGGGCCCGGCTATCCGATCGCGCACCCCGGGATCTTCCCGCAAAACCCCAAGGCCGAGCAGTTCCCGATCGAGGCGTGGTTGAAATTCGACTACCGCGCCGGATGGGGTGCTCCTGAGTTCGAAGACAAGGTCTACAAAAAGCAACTCAGCGTGACGTTCCCCAAAGAATGGCAAGACGACTACGACCGCGAGACCGCGCGCGGCATCGTCGACGAGAATCTCGCCAAGCTGAAGAAGAAGTTCGAGCAACGTCGTCAGGTGATGGAAGCCGGTTCGCGCATCGATGGACCGTTCTTCGAGCGACCGCCCCGCACCGGGAAGTCGTTGGAGTTCAGCTACGTCGTCAACAACATCGACGACGGCCACAACCTGCCGTCGGGAAGTCTGGGGGCGCAGCCGGAGCTGTGGCTGAACGTCGCACTGGTAGACCCGTCGGGTAAGAACGTGTGGGAATCGGGTTACCTCGACAGCAACGGCGACTTCGCCGACCTGCACTCGCTCGATGTGCGCGCCGGCAAGCTGGCGCACGACGATCAACTGTTCAACTTGCAGACCAAGTTCATCACCACCAACGTCAAGGGCACCGACCGCGAGATGTATCTGCCGGTCAACCTCGATGTCGATCAGTTGCCGTTCATTCGGCCGGCCGGTACACCCAACTCGGTGATGAATCACCCACCGTTCATCCGCATGGAGCAACGCAGCATTCCGCCGCTCGGTAAACGCGAGGCCGAGTACAAGATTCCCGGCGAGCTTCTCGCGCAACCGGGAACGTACAAGCTGGCGGTCCGGCTGCGCAGCCGCGCCGAGCCTATCTACTTCATGCAGTTCGTCGGCGCGACCGTCGACATGCAGCAGTCGATGAACGAATGGATGCTCGATGTCCACCCACGCACCGTTACGTTCGAGGTGAAGTGAGATGCAAGCGCTCCGTCTGCCGATCTTGTTGGGAGCGATGGCGATCATGGCCGCCGGAACTCTTGGAGCTGCTGAAGAGCCGAAGCCTGCAGCTCCCGCGGCGTCGCCCGAAGCGAAACCCGCTGACAACGATCCCAAGAACTTCCGCCCCGATCCCAGCTACGTCGACAAGAGCTACGACGCCTCGGCCCAACTGCAGATCTACGGCGGCAAATACGCCAATCTCACGCAGCGCCCGTTGCTTGAACTGGGACGGGAAATGTACGCGGCAGGCCCGTTGAAGCCTGCCACATCGACGCTATTCGGCCGCAAGAACCCAATGAATCAACAGTTCATCGCGCATGGCGACTTTCAGCTCGGCACCGGCTGGAACCAAGTCGGCGATAACGATTCTTCGCGTCTTGCGGCCCGCCTGAATCTCGACATGGATTGGCGCTTCACTTCCACCGAGCGGATTCACGCCTTCGCACGCCCGCTCGACAAGGAAGGACGCTTCCTGTCGTACGACTATCAAAACAGCAACGCCGACTTTACGCGCAGCTTCGACGGCAACCTCGATGCACTGTTCTTCGAGGGAGAGCTCGGCGCGATGCTCCAAGGTTGGCGCGACAAGCCCAGCAAGTTCGACCTGCCCTTTGCGGTCGGCTTCATGCCGCTGTTGCTACAAAACGGCGTCTGGCTCGAAGACGCGTTCACCGGCTTGGCTTTTACGATTCCGGCGCGCAACAGCCGCAAGCTCGACATCAGCAACGCCGACATCACGTTCTTCGTCGGCCTGGATCGCGTCAGCAGCCGCGCGACGATTCCCAAGAATCAAGATCCACGCGTGGCTGGCGTCGCGATCTTCGCGGAAGCCAACCAAGGGTATTGGGAGATCGACTACGGCTACACGCAGGATGTCAAGTCGGGGCCCGATCGCAGCTACCACAACGTGGGATTGGCGTTCACGCGCCGGTACGGCGATTGGCTGTCCAACAGCGTTCGTGTGATCGGCAACTTCGGGCAGGAAAAGCCAACCGCCGGTGTGCGCACCGCCGATGGTGCGCTGCTTCTGATCGAAAACTCGTTCATCACCCACAAGCCGCTCACGCTGGTGCCGTACCTCAATCTGTTCGTCGGCATCGACTCGCCGCAGTCGTTGGCGCGCGATCCCGGGGCAGGCGGCATCTTGAAGAACACCGGTTTGCTGTTTGAAGGAAACGCGCTTACCGGCCTGGCGTCGATGGAGTCATCGGGGAACAACACTTGGGGTGGCGCGTTCGGAGTGGAGTATCTCTTTGGCCTCGATCGTCAGTTGGTTGTGGAGCTTGCCGCGTTGCAAACGACCGGCGATATCACCGAACGAATCGCGAAGGACGATCAGTACGGATTGGGAATCCGCTATCAGATGAAGCTCTCGCACAACATGATCGTGCGGTTCGATGGCATGTACGCCGACCGTGGGGTCGAGGACAGTCTCGCCGGAGTACGCGCGGAGTGGCGAATCAAGTTCTAGCGGAGCTCCGTTGCCGTTGGCCGCCGCCGGACGTCGTCGGGCCTTGTTTCATCACGGCGACTGCATCGTGCAGGACGTCATGGTGACATTCTCTGACTCCAGACGACCGTTTCAGCGGCTCCCAACCGTGCGGAGACGAGCAAAACAAAAAGGCCAGGGCGCCATGCAACCGGCACCCCCACCCATTCGTGGCTCTCGTCCATCTAGGGATTGACAGTGATGAAGTACGTCGTATCGACCGTGAAGCCCCACGTCTGCGGGAACGTGCCGCCCATGTGGATCGTGTGCTGGCCGACCGAAAGCGGCTTCACGATCACCGCATAGCCGGCATCGACCGCGTAGTAGGCCTTCGTTGGATCGGCGACCGGCCCACCGCAGTTTGGATTCGGGAGATTGAGGTAAGCGAACATTGGAGATTGCTCGCGGTATTTCGTCGGCTTCCTGATCGGTATGCCGTCGATTTCGCAGCGGAGGTTGGTGGTCGGATCGAGATTGCGGTTTGCGCACGACGCCAGCGCTGGTTGATCCGCGCCAAAGAAAACCGATCCCGGATAGTCCTCGAGGGTCGAACACTCGTTGTTGACGATCGGAACATACAGGGCGGTCTTGGAATCGATGGTGATGTAGCGGTATTCAGGGCCACTCGTGCCGGTGAGGAAGAAGACACGATGACCAGCCTGGCCGGTGGTCACGTCGCCGCCCGGCCAAAGCGGACTTTGAGCGTCGCAAGGGATGGAGTAGGCCCACTGCCAGAAGGCTGCTGCCCACTCGCCGTAGGTGAGGCCCAAGTATGAGTCTCTCGGGTTGACGAGTCGCGGATCGTCCTCATCCACGGCCCAAGCGAGCGTGCCAAAACAGAGTGCGAAAACGGTGACGGCAATCAGAATCCGGATCGAAGGACGAAGTCCTGTTGGTTTCGACATCGGTTTGTCCTTTCCTAGAGCGAAGAGAACGGAATGTCGTGATGCGTTGCGCCGAGCCTGATGGCGCTCCCGAAGACACGCCTACCGTAGGGCCTCCAACCTGGCCTCCCGTCCGGGCGGACTCGTTCTCGAGATGAAGATTTCCCCAGCCCTTGCTTGAAGTAAGCCCGCCACGCCGATAACCGAACAGCTTTTCCGACGTTTCTCGGCGTCGGACGCACAAGTCGACGATCAAACACCAGTGCCCACGCTGGAGCGGATCGAGAACGCGAAAGAGGATGGCGCCTTCGTGCGGCGCAGTCGCAACTGACGCACGATCAAACAAATCGCTCGTTGTGTCTAACCGCCATCAGTCGTAGGGTTTGCTTTGCCTGGGTCCTGAGAGAGAGGAACCCATGAGCGCATCGGTCCGGCCTTCGCGACCAGATTCGCCAGACCTTCACACGACCAGCGATCGAGACTCGATCGCGGCGTTGCTTGAGCGCGCTGGCGTCGGTGATCGCGCGGCTCTGGATGAGTTGTTCTCGCTTTATCTACCGGCGCTGTGTCGTTGGGCGAGAGGGTGCCTTCCGCGCTACGCGTGTGGTGTCAACGACACGGACGACCTGGTCCAGGAAACGCTCGTCAGCGCGCTGCGAAATCTGCATCACTTCCAGTTTCGGCATGAGGGTGCGTTTGGGGCCTACTTGCACGAAGTGCTGCGGAACGAAGTGCGACACGCAATCCGTGCGGCTCACCGCAGACCGGCCGTCGAGAGTCTCGACCAGGACCTGCCCGATCCAGGTCGGTCGCCGTTCGAATCAGCCGTCCTGATCGAACAGCAAGAGGCGTACGAACGTGCGGTGGCAGCGATGCCACCGTGCGATCGCCAGCTGATCGTCGGCCGTATCGATCGCGGAATGCACTATGAGGACCTTGCTGTGGCGGTCGGCAAACCGTCAGCAGACGCGGCGCGAATGGCTTCGGCGCGAGCGATCCAACGACTCGCCAGGTCGATGACTCACTTCTGAGCGCGAGCGACTAACCGAGCCGCTGCACCTGAATGCATGGGCCGCCATGGTCGCAGTTTTCGGCAGGTATCGCCGCAAGATCGACTTCGACTTGATACTGCGCGCGCACAATGCCTTCGCTATCAACGAGGCAGTGCGCGGCCTGCGATGGGAGCGCAAGACCG
Organism: uncultured Acidobacteriota bacterium; assembly: GCA_964484415.1. Taxonomy (GTDB): domain Bacteria; phylum Acidobacteriota; class Polarisedimenticolia; order J045; family J045; genus JANNUT01. Next base: position 5,951 of record CAZAHQ010000074.1, read on the forward strand.
CGGCGACGATCCTGGAGTTTGGCGTGTCGGCGGGAGCGGGCCTCATCAACATGGCGAGGATCGCGCAGCGCATCGGCGCGTCGACTGGAGCCGAGTTTCGGGTCATCGGGTTCGATACCGGCCAGGGAATGCCACCGGCGCGCGACTACCACGACCGGTATCTCGTGCATCCGCGGTACTCCGAGCACGCGACGTGGATCTCGCACATGTGGAAGCTGCACGTGCTCGACCACCCGCGGCGCAACGATCTGAGGCGCAAAGCGACTGTGCTGAAAACCGAAATCCCGTACTTGTGAGCGAATCAGCGCCTCAGTCAACGCGATAAAGCACGACATCCATCCGCGAGAGGGTGGCACGCGCCGTCGGTGTCATCCGCGCGCGGATCTCCGGCGCAATCTCTTTCAAGCGGCTCGCATCGGCGACCAACCATCGGTTGCCGTCAGCGACATGTGCGGCGAGCCGCGCGCGATCACTCGTCTCGACCGTGTAGACAGCCGAATAAAACGAGATCGCCTCGGGCAGATTGCCAAGCCGATAGGCCAGCACTCGCTCTCCTGCTGCGCGCGCGTCGGCTGTCGCGGCGGAGATTTCATTCGCGAAACCACGCGCCGATTTCATTCCATCGAACGTCGGCATCACGGCGATCGAGATCACGAGATAGATCGCGGCCATTCCGCCGCCCGCGACGAGTGCCGCGCGCGTCGGATCGCCACGCCGAATGGTTGACAACAGCGCCAGCCCTGCCGCGAAGGCCGCTGCGCCAAACACCACTATCGCCGTCACGCCCCCCGGCACTCGTTGCCGGGCGATCAGCGGCGCAGCGACTCCGAGCAACAGCAGCAGCACACCCGTGATCGCGAGCGGCACGGTAATCCAACGTCGCGAGATCTCGGGCGCATCGAACGCGCGCGCGACGAGCAGCGCCAAGGCCGGGAACGCCGGCAACACGTAGAGGTCGCGTCGCTCACCCGACAGCGTGAACAGCAGTACGACGAACAGTACCCAAGCGACCAACAGACGCGAGCCGGCGTCGCGTCGTCGCCACGCAACGACGAACGCCGCGGGAAGCAACCCGGACCAAGGGAGAAACTGCACCGGGATCGTCTGCAGGTAGTACCAGGGCGGGTTGGGGTGGTGCATTCCATGCAAGCTGCGATTCACGAAATGAGTTTCCAGCGCACCGAAGAGCGAGTACTCGCCACCCCACAGCTCCGCTGGAATCGCCCATGCTCCCACCACGATCGCAAAGGCCACTGGGCCGAGCAGGGGAGCGAATCGTCGCCACGCACGCAGATCGCGATCAAACACAAGCGTCAGCAGTGCCGCCCCAACGGGAAGCAAGACTCCAACCGGACCCTTGGCGAGCGTCGCGAGTCCCGCAAACGCCCAGAAGGCGATGCCGAGCGCGCGGCCGTCGCTGCGACCTGAGGCGCTGCGCGCGCGATGTGCTTCGAAGCAACTCATCGCCGCTAGCACCAGAAACATCAGCAACGCGTCGATCTGTGCCGAGCGCGCCTTGTCCCACGGTAGGTAAGCGGTGGCCATGACAACCCCGGCGAGCAGTGCCGTTCGGTCACCGCCGAGGCGACGACCAAGCCTGATCGCCAGCGCCACCGAGCCGACTCCGGCAAGAATCGACGGCAGTCGCGCGAGCAGCGGCGAGACGGCGCCGAACGGTGCCGACATGAGCGCAATCAGCCAGAAGAACAACGGTGGTTTGTCGGTCGTGATCACGCCGTTGACATGCGGGACCAGCCACTGTCCGTCGGCGACCATCTCGCGTGCCCCTTCGCCGAAGTACGGCTCATCGGGTGCCCACAGGTCGTAGCCCCACGCGTTGCAGAAGAAGAGGGCGAAGGCGCAGAGCAGCAGCCATCGATCGGTCTGAGCGGGCGTCATCCGGCGAGACCAGCCATGCGCTGCTCGACGTTGCTCGAGGCTGTCGCGAGCGGTACGAATGCGCCGTCGCCGAAGACTCGATCGCACCACAAGTCGAGCACAAGCAGCGTGAAGAGCGCCTTCTTGTGGTCGGCACGACGGCACATGTGTTCCTCGAGCAAAGCCCAGACCGCGCCAGGGTCGAACAGGCCACGTGCGGCGACACGTTCGGGGGCGAACTTCTCTCTCATTCGCGCCGACAAACCGCCCAGCAGGAAGCGCGAGATTGGAATCGTAAAGCCGCGTTTGCGGCGCGACAGAACCTCGGGCGGCAAGCGATGGCGTTCGGCGCGGCGCAAGATCCACTTCGTCGTTCCGCGGCGCACCTTGAAGTGCGACGGCAACCCCGCGACATACTCGGCGAGATCGTGATCGAGGAACGGAGCGCGCGCCTCCAAAGACGCGAGCATCGTCGCGCGGTCGACCTTGGTCAGCAGGTCGTCCTGCAAGAACATCGTGAAGTCCATGTAGAGCAACTGCGAGAGTCCGTCGGGAAATGAGTTACCGGCCAGGCGGGCGCGCGCGGCAGCGAAGCAGTCGTCTCCGTCGAGAGCGGCGCGCAACGCCGGCGAGAACAGACGATGTTGGCGCTCCGGCGAAAGGCTTCCAAACCAACAGTGATGGCGTTCGACACGCGGTCGCTCGGCCCCCTGCGCGAACCGGCCGAGTAGGTAGTCCAGGCCATTGTTTCCCATTCGCACGGGGAGCAAGCGGCGCAGTCCGTCGACCAAGCCGCGGCGCAGCGGTCCCGGCAAGCGCCGATACCCTTCGGCCACTCGATCGGCCAGATAGGTTGGGTAGCCCGCGAACATCTCGTCGCTGCCTTCGCCCGAAAGCACGACCTTGACCTTCTGCCGAGCGAAGAGCGCGAGCAGATGTGTCGGAATGATCGATGCGTCACCCAGCGGTTCGTCGAACCCCTCGACGATTCGCCGCAGGCCATCCTCGAGTTCGGGTTCGTCGACGATCAGCTCGTGGAACTCGGCTCCATAAAACGCCGCCGTCTCGCGCGCGAACCCGGCCTCGTTGAATGCTGCGTCGCGGTTACCGAGCGAGAAGACCGGAATGCCGCGACCGTTCTGCTCGGTCATGTGGGCGAGCACAACCGTCGAGTCGATCCCTCCCGACAAGAACACGCCGACCGGAACGTCGCTCTTCTTTCGACGCTGGACCGCCTGCCCGACGAGTCGGTCGACATCTGCCGCGACGACATCCTCGGTCTTCGGTTCAGATCGTCCAAACGACGCCGCGAGGTCCCAATACTCGCGGACCTCGGCCTGGCCATCTCGCCATGTAAGCAGATGTCCAGCCGGCAACTTGTAGACCCCCGCAATTGGCGTGAGCGGCGCAGGAAAGTAGTCGTGCAAGAGGAAACGCGACAGGGCGACCGGATCGACCGCGCGAACGACACGCGGGTGCGCCAGGATTCCGCGCAACTCGGAAGCGAAGACCAACTCGCGCCCATCGCTCCAGTAAAACAACGGCTTCTCACCCGCGCGATCGCGACCAAGCAACAGACGCTGCTGGGATTCGTCCCACACGGCGAAGGCGAACATTCCGTGGAGGTGCGTTACGAACCCGGCGCCGTACTCTTCGTAGAGGTGCGAGATGACCTCTGTATCGACGCCGGTGCGGAAGCGATGGCCCCGCGCGATCAACCACTCACGCAGTTCCTCGCAGTTGTAGATCTCACCGTTGCAGATCGACCAAACGGTCTGATCCTCGTTCGGAAACGGCGGAAGCGCGCCGGCCAAATCGACGATCGCAAGCCGGCGGAAACCGAAGCCGCAGCCGTTGTGCTGGCTCTCCGACTCTCCGTCGGGGCCGCGATGGCCGAGCGTTCGGGCCATCGCGCGCACCGCCTGTCGGCGCTCTGGATCAGAACCTGGCCGTCCTGCGACACCAGCGATTCCGCACATCGTCAGCGCTCAGCTTCCGCGGGCGTCGAGCCGACGTCGATCGCGGCTCGCATTCCACGGTGGGCGCTGTCCATAGGGGGGCGGCCCGGCAACGCGGGGGAGAGGGAATCGAGAGTTTCGCAAATGGTGGATCTCCACAGGGTCCATTCCTCGGCGGTCGGCGGCGTCCGCCGCGCTCGGACGGTCCGACCGCGCTCGAACTCTAACCTCCTTGCCGATCCGATCGATCGCCGTCCGCAGAGTTTCCCGGCGATCGCCGGGGCGGTCATTGACCCTCGGGCCGCGGCGCTTTGCCCCGCAGCGTAGGCAGGTAATGGAGCGGATCGGCGTCACGCACCGATGTTCTCGTGCCCTGTAAGAGCTGTCGATTGACAAGATCCTTCGCCAACCTCGGGCTCCGATCGGACCGGGCCGACTTGCCGGCCATTGACCGGAGCATGCCCCGCACCTGGCAGCGCCCATGGCGTTGCGAAGTCTGTGAGCCTCCTATCCACCGATTCGTGTGCTGAGCCATGGGCGAACGCGGCCGTACTCGTCCAGTGCTCGTCTCGAAGGCGAGGTACTTCGTGGACACCCGCTGCGGGGCGCGGCCCGAGCAGCAGGAGGTTGGTATTGCCTACCCAACGATCGGCGAGCAGCGTCAATTGGGCGACTTCGGGTCGACCCCTCACCTGCTGATAGAACTCGCGACTCAACACGACATAGCGCGCACGCCCCGACCGTAGCTCGTCGAGTAGCGCCTCTTCGTTCTGCACTTCAGTGCCACGCCGGTTCGAGTAGAACAGCACCAATTCGAACTTGCCCCGTCCCATCACCAATCGCTCCCCGCGGGGGACAAGAGTCGCGATCACCGTGCCGAATCCCGAGCCGTCCTGATAGCGACTCCACGCTGCACCGCCGAGCGTCCCAAGAACAGAGAGGCAGACGGCCATACCGGCGACCAGCGAGGCGAGCGCGCGAGGCGCGGAGTCGTGACGGCGCAGCGCGAACAGCGCTCCGATCGTGAGCGAGGCCCCGCACGCGATCAACGCCGCGACCCAACCGAAACCGACACGCTCTCCCCAATCGAGTGCGACGCGGGGCCGAATCAGCGCAACCACGAGCGGTATCACCAGTCCGACGACGATCCCAACGGAGGCCAGCAGCGCGAGCGGAATT
>CAZAHQ010000075.1:0-10962 GCA_964484415.1 uncultured Acidobacteriota bacterium
GTTTCTATTACGTAGGGCGCGGCGTCAGTAGCAATCAGCAGGGAGAGTACGACTCACAGCCTGCATCGCAGCGGGGCGATCGCGACGCAGATATCAGTGCCCCGTCGTCGGCCTGCCCGTAGCGGTTTTCAGCATGGGTCGGCAAGTGACGGCTGAAGGTTGAATGAGACAGCGCGGCTTGTCTACGCTTGCAGAGTGTGAGCGGCAAGGAGAGATCGCGCTACGACATTGTCCCGATGAGTGTCGTGGTCGCAGGCATTTCTTGGGGCAGAAGCTGCTTGGAGGAAAGTTCCGGCCACCATGAAAATCGAAAGTCCAGTTTTCGATTTTCATGGTAGAGTCCGCCGGTGATCGAACGCGCCGCACGCCTGGCCGACCTTCGCAAGCGACTCAAGCGCTCACCGGTGGTTGCGCTTCTGGGGCCCCGTCAATGCGGTAAGACCACCCTGGCCCGACAGCTTCTGGATTCCACATCGAGCCAGTACTTCGATCTGGAGGATCCAATCGCGTTGGCGCGGCTCGAGCAACCGCAGACCACACTGAAATCACTCGCGGGGTTGGTGGTCATCGATGAGGTGCAACGCCGGCCAGATCTGTTTCCTGTCTTGCGCGTCCTGGTCGATCGACCGGGGAATCGCTCACGGTTTCTGATCCTGGGCAGCGCGTCGGCCGCGCTCCTGCGCCAAGCGTCCGAGTCGCTTGCAGGCCGCATCGAGTTGGTAGAGATGAGCGGGTTTACGCTCGGCGAGGTCGGTATTGACTCGCTTGCTCGTGTGTGGCGCCGAGGCGGCTTTCCCCGTTCATACTTGGCTCGATCCGAAGCCGCGAGTGTGGAATGGCGACAACAGTTCACGCGCGCCGTCGTCGAGCGCGATCTTCCGGAACTCGGTATTTCAATTCCGCCCGCCGCGCTGATGCGCTTCTGGTCAATGCTGGCGCATAACCATGGCGGTGTTTGGAAGGCAACCGATCCGGCCCGATCATTGGGAATCAGCGAACCCACCGTAAGGCGCTATCTCGATCTGTTCACCGGGCTCTTTCTCGTGCGCCAATTGCAGCCGTGGCATCAGAGTCTGTCGAAGCGCCAGATCAAGTCGCCCAAGGTTTATTTCCGCGATAGCGGCTTGCTCCACTCCATCTTGGGAATCGCGAACGAGCGAGACCTGGAATCCCACCCGAAACTCGGAGCGTCTTGGGAAGGGTTCGTGATCGAGGCCTTGATCCACGCACACCAACCAGAGGAGGCGTACTTCTGGGGGACTCATCAGGGCGCTGAACTCGACCTACTCATGATCAAGCGCGGAAAGCGCTTAGGGTACGAAATCAAACGCGCCGACGCACCGACGCTCACACCATCGATGCGCACTGTGCTCGGCGATCTCGCGCTCGATTCGTTGACCGTGATCTATCCGGGCGACCGTGAGTACAAACTGGCCGCTAGCGTGCGCGTGGTCCCGGTGTCAAGCGTCTTGGATCCATCGAGGTAGCTCCGAGATCGCTCCTTCCATTGTCGCTACCGAAAGCCGCACGAGCGGCGGCGAATCGGAGCGAGGCAGCGTGGGCCCGAATCGGCGGGTAAGATGCAGGCCGGAACAGGGCCATACCGCCCGCAACAGATAGGAGACCTGCGTCCCATGAAGCTGATAACTCTGATCCTTGCAGTCGTTCTCGGCACGAGCCTGTTGACGGCTCACGCACAAGAAACCGCCAAGGCTCCGGACTTGTACAAGGTCAAGTTCGTCACCACGAAGGGCGATTTCATTGTTGAGGTTCACCGCGATTGGGCCCCAAACGGCGCCGATCGTTTCTATCAACTGATCCAGGACAAGTACTACGACGGCCTGGGGTTCTTCCGCGTCGTCAAGGGCTTCATGGTGCAGTTTGGTGTGACGTCCGACGAGACGATGAACAAGAAGTACTCCCGCACTCGAATTCCGGACGATCCCGTCAAAGCGGCTAACGAACGCGGGATGATCACCTACGCGATGGGCGGTCCAAACACGCGAACCACGCAGGTGTTCATCAACTTTGGCGACAACAAGCGGCTTGATGGGATGGGGTTCGCTCCATTCGGAAAGGTCGTGAGCGGAATGTTGATCGTCGACAAGCTCTATGCCGAGTACGGCGACATGCCGTCGCAAGGCGGTAAGGGGCCCGACCCAGGGAGAATTGCGAGTGAAGGAAGCGAGTATCTGAAGAAGGAATTCCCGCGGCTCGATTTCATCAAGACGGCTCAGATCGTTCCGTGACGGCACCCTGGGAGATCGGCGGTGTCGATTCGGATGTGCGCCGAGAATCGACGGCCGATCTCCACAGGCCTGTGGCAACACAACCCTCAGTCTCGAATGCAACGATCTCCTGCGATCGGGCCACCCTCTCGCGAAATCCCGACGAGGAGGAAGTGATGTCCATACTTCTCGGAGTCGCCGCGTGATTGAGCGCGCTTTCGCTAAGGCTTAGAGAGCATCAAGGGCCAAGAGAGACCGCGCTGCGACCATCTCCCCATCAATGTCTTGCCGTCTTCGCTGAATGTCCCTTCGAAGCGTGCTTGTAGTTGCCTCATCTCGAAGGTCAGCGACGCACCATCGCGTGTGATCACATCGACCGCCAGGTTGAAGGCGTTTTGGTCGGGGCTATCTAGGCGCGCGAGCCAATGGCCGTGAGCCGACACGAGCTTCAACACCAACCGCAGCTTCGCCGAGCCGATATCCAACACGCCGGCCAGCTCCTCGGCATTGCGCAGTGGTTCGTTGCTGGTGTCTTGCGCCACGCAGATTCGATAGCCATCGGGATCGAGCAGTTCGATCTCGCGCATTTGATAGAAAGCGTCGGTGGGTCCTTTGTCGAGCGTGGCACCGGCAACCGTCAGCGCGGTGATCTCCTGCGCAATGTCGGCAACCGCCATGTAGAAATCCCACACACCGGTCGGTCCGTTGGGTCGCACATGCTGGGGTTGCTCGGCAACGCTGAGCATCAAGTCGAACCCATCGCGATTGAGCATCGCAAAGCACGGTGGATCACCGTGCACCGAGGGGTCGATGAATCCAAGCATGTTCTGGTAGAACTCGAGCGAACGTTGAAGATTGGCCACTACCAAGAGCGGCGTGGTGGAGCGGACTCGCGTGCGAGCGGTTGTTTGCGACATGGCGTGGCCTCTTCTTGCTGTGCTCCGACCTGGTTCCTGTCCGCCTCCCAGCCCGCGACAAGGCAAGACCGTAACCGAGGCAATTGCAGTCGACAAGCGAAGAACGCCTAAAAGTGAGGGTTTCCAGAGGCCAGGCTGGAGTCAGACCTCAGCGAGGCCGGCCGCAGGCACACGTTATCTATGTGTGGTGTCGAAGGCAGCCCCGGCAGACCTCACGCCAACCTCCCCCACCTCGCGGCGAGCAAACGTGCGGATGGCGCACTCGCCAACATCGCTGCGCACATTCCGACGATTCCGGGCACGCCGCCGACCCAACATCCCAAGCTGCCGGTCAGCAACACGATCACTGCTGCACCCGCGTGCGTCAGCCACGTCGCACGCGGCGCGCGAGCGGAGAAGATCCCCATCGCAGCGCCAGCGACAAGACCCCCGCTCCAGCACGCGAACAGGCACGCCGATGTCCAGCTCGCGTCATTGCATTGAACGCTGCATTCGGTAGCACAACTGTGGCTGTACAGCGGCAACAACGCAGGAATCGCGCCGGCTAACAGCGCCGGTGTGACCGCATGCCGCGGTGCACCGCCGCCCCAGCCGATCGCCACACAGACCAAGGTCAGTGCAACGCCCAGTGGCGCCAAACACCACACGCCGCAGCCGAGCCACCCAGCCGCTGCAAGCAGCGGCAACAGAGGCCAGGCATTCACCAACGCGACGCTCAGTTGCCCGCGCTCGTAGTGACGGCGCGCCGCGCGATAAATCGCGCGGTCTTGCGTCGACATTCCATCGGTTGCTGACAGGTTACGATTCATCGTGCTGTATCCATGCGGCGCGCAGCCGGGTGCGTGCGCGTTGCCATCGCTTGCGCCAGGTGCTCGATTCCCACAACGCTTTGCGATCGCCCGAATTCAAGGCGAGCGCGATGGTTTCTCGGTCGAGCGGGTTGAGCGATTCGATCGCGCGGCCGAGGAGCTGTTCGAGTTCCTCGCTCAACAACGCGTCTTCAGGAGAGTGCGTGGAGAGCGACAACTCTCCTTCGGGCAAGCTGTCTTCGCGGCGACGAGCAGAGCGACGACGCGAGGCGCGGCACTCGTTGGCGACAATCGCCAAACTCCAGGCCAGTGCGTCGCGCGCCGGGTCGAAGCGCGACACGTGCGCAAACAGTTTCATCAGCGCTTCTTGCGCCACATCGTCGGCCTCGGGCGCACCGCCCAGCGCGCGCTGCGTGAATCGGCGATACACCGGCCACAGTTGCTCGAACACAGGATCGAAGGCAGACCGATCGCCGTCGGCCAGGCGCAGCAACGCCTGATGCAACCGCGATCGGTCAGCATGGTTCATTCAGCGCGTGCAGTTCGCAGGGCGACTCAGCACAGCGGACACAGGCCCGGGCAGCAACAGCCGCTGCATGTTTCCGCGGTACGCGTCGCCGCCCAGGCGGCAATCGGTGCGACGGCGAGCAGTGCGCCCATGACCCACAGCAGCAGTTTCTTGTGTCGTGACATTGCGTGTCTCCTTCTCGACCCGTTGATCGGGGCGTGAGGGATAGTCCTTAGCGGTACGGCTTGTGACGGGTGGTCGGTGTAAAGAACGTGTCTCGCTTAATTCGCTCGCCGAGACGATCTCTGTGGCCCCGAGATCAGCGCCAGTTTCCCCCGGCGCGTGAGCGATTTGACCCGATGCTCCTCGCGCAGCGCAGCGCTCCAGGTTCTAACGCGCCGAGACCAGACCAATTCGACCGGCAATCGACTGCGCGTGTAGCGCGAGCCCTTTCCTGCTTCGTGCTGCGTCACACGACGCCGCAGCGCGACGGTCGCACCGGTGTACAGCGAACCATCGCGACAGCGCAGCATGTAGACGAAGGGCATCGCGGCAGTTTATCGATTCTGTTCCGATCGGTCACTACTCGCCGGCACAACGTGCTCGCTGATAGTTGAACTCGATGCGGCGCTCCTTGCCTTTGACGACGCCCGAGATCCACGCCACCAACTTGTTCGGCCCGTCTGGTCGATAGCCGACGTGCTGCGGAAAATCGTGCTCGGGGTTATCGAACACGACCGCTATTTCCGAGGCGGTCGCGGCAACGAATGTCGCCGTCGGTTGGCCCGAGGGGTGCGCCTCGTAAGCGAGCCCCGCGTCGGTTTGACGGATCAACACCTGCTCATACTCGACAAGTCGACCATCGCGCACCGTGCGCCCCATTCCGAGCATCGTGCCTGCACGCGGCGCCATCCACTGCTCCTCGATCGAACGGCCTTCCGTTGTAGATTCCCAACACCCCTGCAGCCATGCCACGTGGTCGATCTTGATGCTGGGCGTTGGCTCGGCAGCGAATGTCATGAGGCTAGCCAGAATGCTCAGAACGGCAGTGATGAGCCAGCGCATCGGACCTCCCTGTATTCCACTCAGTGAGTGTGCGCGAGCCTAGCATGGGGACCTCGCGAGGGAGGTCGGTGAACAGATTGAGAGATGTAAGCTTCTTGCAACGGACCGTCGTACACTTTCCGCGGCGCTCATAGGAAGCATATGTCCCTTATCGTTCGCGTTACCGGGTTGGTCCTGATACTGGCGGTTGGGTGCGCAAGCGCCTTCGCCGCGCTGGTCACGTACACCCCCAGCAATGACGACATCAACAACCCCGAGCGCGGCTTCTATCGCCACACCGAGCGGCGCTCCACCGACTCCTTCCCACTCGACCCTGCGTTGCTTGCGAGCTTCCGCGCCGGAGGCTCCTCGGTCATCATTCGTGTGATCTACCTCGAGCGATTCGTCACGGCGCCGATCGACGCGCCGTATCTCGCGCTCTTGCAGAACGACTTCAACGCGATCCGCCAAGCCGGCTTGAAGGCAGTCATCCGCTTTGCGTACACCGACGTGTATCACGAGACACCGCCATACGGTGATGCCAGCAAACCGCAAGTGTTGGCGCACATCGCGCAACTCGAGCCGCTGTTGCGCAGCAACGCTGACGTGATCGCCGTGGTGCAGGCGGGATTCATCGGGACCTGGGGCGAGTGGTATTACACCGACTGGTTTGTCGCCGACCCAGCGCAGCCGTGGAACATCACGCCGGCCGACTACGCCAATCGACGCGAGGTGTTGTATCGCCTGCTCGACGCGTTACCAGCGAGCCGACCGACGCAGTTACGTACACCGACGTACAAACAGCAGGTGCTCCAAACGACACAACCGGTTTCTCCTGCACAAGCGTTTTCCGGCAGTTACTTGTCGCGCACCGGGCATCACAACGATTGCTACTTGGCTAGCGACACCGACTTCGGCACCTATCCGGACGCCTCGCAGTCGCAGTACCCGTACCTGTCGGCCGATACGCTGTACACACCGATGGGCGGCGAAACCTGCAACCCCAATCCGTCGCGCTCCGACTGCCCCACTGCGTTGTCGGAATTCGCGCTGTTTCACTGGTCGTTCGTGAACAAGGACTATCACCCTGGCGTGCTCTCGGCGTGGACGACGCAGGGTTGCACACCCACGATTCAGCGACGACTCGGGTATCGCTTCACGTTGCTGCAAGGCGAGTACACCGATGCCGCGCGCCCCGGCGATTCCATCCACGCCAGCATCGTGTTGCGCAACGACGGTTGGGCCGCACCGTATCTGCCGCGCACCGTGCAACTGCTGCTGCGCTCGACGAGTAGTGGAGCGGTGTATGCGGCAACATCGATTGCCGACCCGCGCCTGTGGCTGCCGAGCAGCAGCACGACACACACGTTGACCATCGACGCCTGCACGTCGGCGTCGTTGCCACCCGGTACGTACGAACGGCTGCTCAACCTGCCCGACCCTGCGCGCGCCTTGCGCACACGCGCCGACTACTCGGTAGCAATGGCCGACGACGGCAGCGTGCGCGAAGCAACCACCGGCTACAACCGTTTGTGGTCGAACCTCACCGTGTCGCCAAGTGCGCCGGCGTCGCCGTGCAATACCGCGACGCGCTTCGTGCCGTTTGCCGGCACGCCCGCGGAGATCTCCGGTGTGCGATGGAGTTCCCACACGCAGCTCGTCTGGACGGCCGACGCTGCATCGTCGCGTTATCACGTATATCGCGACGACGTGACTCAGCTCGCGAGCGCAGCCCCGAGATGCAACGACGAGCTCGATTCGAACCCCACCGATACGCGCCTGGACGACAGCACCGTCCCCTCACCTGGCCGTGCTTTCTACTACCTGATCTCGGGGGAAGCGCCCAACGCCTCCGAGGGCGCGCTGGGGCGACCGAACACGGCTTCGTGTCTGTTGTGAAGCTGTTCAGTGGTTTCCGGCTGGGGGCCAAACGGCCCGGAGAAGCGGGCGGTGTACCGGCAAATCGGCCGACAAAAGTGCTTCTGATCCGGGCCCGACCGGCGTAGAGTCTCGTTGTCTCGAGGGGGACAGGCTATGTCGCGAGCGTCGAAGCTCGAAACGCTGATCACTTGGGCAACCTATGTGACTTGTGCATGTGCGCTAGGGTGTGCGCTCACGTACTACCCCGTGATCACCGACACTCGCGGGGACTATTCAGGCGTGATCCGAACCGGACATCAGGCCTACGTTGCCACCTACAACTACGCGATAGAGTGGGACGACGGCAGCGACGAGCTCTTCTCCATGGTGTCGCAAAACGCCTACGGCGATCAGGTTCTCTATACCTACAACAACTTCGATCCCACCGGCTCGGTAACCCTCTACGATCAGACCTACTGTGACTGGCGCTACGATGGCTGCGAGGCCGTCAGGGCGTTCAACCCACATCAGAGCAATGTCCAAGATCAGTTCGACTACGAAGTGTTTCCTGATTGCAGCGGCGCGCGGACGTTCTCGACGGCTATATCTTACAGCTCTCGCTCCGGCGAGTGCGGCGATAGTCGATTCCCCGGCGGGAACCAGAATCTTGCAGCGGAGTTTTCGCAACTCGCCACGACCACGTGGCGTGGCAAGCCTGCCTACATCGTCCCGTTCAACTCGCAAACCGCCACACTCTCGTTCGGCGGATTCGCCGTGCCACTCTATGGTCAGTCCACCGGGCTGATCACCGACTCGATGCAAATGATCGTGCCGATGACTCCCAACGCGCGACACACCTTGCGTTGGATGTCGGCGTGGGCCGAGCAGCATCCCGGCCCCACCGAGGCCACGCTGACCTACGGTTCGTTCTCGATGTCGATGCCGATCAAGCTGCGGAAGGCAGGGATCGACTACAACATCTCGCGTTTCTAACGCAGGGGGGGGCAATGCGGTCCACGTCATTGCTGGAAGTAGTCGTCAGCTACGCAACGTATGTGACATGCGCCTGTGCGCTAGGGTGTGCGCTGTCGGAGTATCCGGTGATCACCGATGATCGCGGAGACTACTCGGGTGTGATTCGCACTGGGCACAAGGCCTTCGTGATCTCACCCATCGGCACGGTCGCAATCGTCTGGGATGATGGCTCCGACCAGTTCCTTTGGATGGTGTACCAGAACTCCTACGGAGATCAGATGTTGTATACGTTCAACAACTTCGATCCGACGGCCTCCGTTATCTTCGTTGACACAACTTATTGCGATTGGCGGTACGAAAGTTGCGAAATCTCGCGATCTTTCAACCCCCACCAGGACAACATCGACGATCCGTTTGACTATGAGCTCTTTCCCGAGTGCGACGGCGCTCGATCGCTCTCGATGTTGATTGCCGGACTCTCCCGGGCTGGCGAGTGCGGTGACAGCGTATTTGCGGGTGGCCGGCAGGACTTTGCCGCCGAGTTTGCACAACTCGCGACATCCACATGGCGCGGCAAACCAGCCTACATTGTGCCGGTCAGTACACAAACGGTGAGCCTCTCGATCGGGGGGTTCGATGTGCCACTCTATGGTCAGTCCACCGGGCTGATCACCGACTCGATGCAAATGATCGTGCCGATGACTCCCAACGCGCGACACACCTTGCGTTGGATGTCGGCGTGGGCCGAGCAGCATCCCGGCCCCACCGAGGCCACGCTGACCTACGGTTCTTTCTCGATGTCGATGCCGATCAAGCTGCGGAAGGCCGGGATCGACTACAACATCTCGCGTTTCTAACGCAGGGGAGAGGGTATGCGACTCACATCGAGACTCGAGACGTTCGTCACATGGACGACCTACGTCGTTTGCGTACTCGCACTGGGCTGTGGGCTCACGGACTATCCCGTCATCACCGATACCCGCGGCGACTTCTCAGGCGTGATTCGCACCGGGCACAAGGCGTTCATCCAGCCTATCTTCGTTTACTCAGTAGCAACTATCTGGGATGACGGCACGGACGAGTTGTTCAACATGGTGTATCAGAACAGCTACGGGGACCAAGTGTTGTACACGTTCAACAACTTCGATCCAACGGCCTCCGTCATTTTTCTTGACAACACCTACTGCGATTGGCGGTACGAAGGTTGCGAGACGCTTCGAGCCTGGAATCCGCACCAAGACAATGTCGACGAAATGTTCGACTACGAGTTCTTCTCGGACTGTAGCGGCGCTCGAGACATCTCCATTCTTACTGGGACAAGCTCTCGCATGGGTGAGTGCGGCGACGGTGTTTTCCTCGGGGGACGCCAAGACCTCGCGACAGAGTTTTCTCAACTCGCGACAACAACTTGGCGCGGCAAGCCGGCCTATATCGTGCCGGTCAGTGCGCAAACGGCGAGCCTCTCGATCGGGGGGTTCGACGTGCCACTCTATGGTCAGTCCACCGGGTTGATCACCGATTCAATGCAGTTGATCTTCCCTATGACGCCGAACTCGAGGCACACCCTGCGTTGGCTGTCGGAGTGGGCCGAGCAGCACCCCGGCCCTACCGAGGCCACGCTCACCTACGGATCGTTCTCGACGTCGGTGCCGATCAAGCTGCGTAAGCCCGGAATCGATTACAACATCTCACGTTTCTAGCGGCGACGATGCATCCGATTCTCTTCTGGCTCGGGCCGATACCGATAGGCTCATACGGCATTTGTGTGTTGTCGGCGCTGGCGTTCGGTGTGTGGCTTTCGCCGCGCTATGCAGCGCGTTACGGAATAGATCCAACACTGCTGCGCCGGTTCTTTGTGCGTATTTTCGTTGCAGGATTCCTAGGCTGCCGCCTGACCGAAATCTTGGTACGGCTGCCTGAGGTAATCGCCAACCCGAACCCGCGCTACTGGATCGTATCGCAGGCGGGTGTGTGGTATGGCGCGATCATCGGGGGAATTGGCTTCGGTGCCTACCTTATCCATCGCAACGGCTGGAACGCGTGGACCACGTTCGACGCGGCAGCGGTTCCCGCCGTGATCGGAGGTGGGATCGGGCGCATCGGGTGTCTGCTGGCGGGCTGCTGTTGGGGCACACCCACCGACCTGCCATGGGCGATCCGCTACACAAATCCGCTCGCTCACGAGATGCAGCACGGCCTACCGAGCGTGCCTCTGCATCCTACCGTGGTGTACGAATCGTTGGGCGCGTTCGCGATTGGATTCTTGCTTGATCGACTGGGCCGCCACGCACACGTTCCTGGCACGATCTGTTTGTTGTGGCTGATTCTCTACGGTGTGCTGCGTTCGATGCTCGAGATGCTGCGCGGCGACACCGGCCGCGGCGTGTTGCTGTTAGGCCTGTCGACCTCGCAGACGATCGGATTGCTGTCGGCGACCGGTGCCCTGGTGCTGCTTGTTGTTCGCTGGCGACAGGCGCGAACCGCTCGCGGTTCGAACGCGGCGGTGGCCTGACATGAATGTCGGCGTGATTGAACTGCTCGTAGGTGGGCCGCAGCGTGGAGCGCTCGATCGACTGATGGCGCGCCGAATCACCCCGCAACTGGTGAGTGTGATGCCACAG
>CAZAHQ010000076.1:0-10943 GCA_964484415.1 uncultured Acidobacteriota bacterium
GCGCGTCGCAGCAGCGAAGGCGATCGAAGAGGTCTACTGGCGGCATCGCATTTGGCCTGAATCGAATCCAACGCCGAAGCCGGCGCTCAGCGAGGTTATGTCGGCGAGTGTGCTGCGCCAGAAGGCCGAAGAGCCGCTGCGATTCACCGCAGCGCTACGCAGCTTGTGGAAGTACGAGATCACCACAGACGACTTGCGGGCAGAGATCGAGCGCATGCAGCGCGGAAGCAAGGACCCGGCGATCCTGCGCGAGCTGTTTTCGGCGCTTGACAACGACCCGATGTTGATCGCGGAATGTCTCGCGCGACCGGTGCTGGCGCGGAGGCTGATGCACAACTGGTACGCGGCGGATGAACGGGTCCATGGCCCGACTCGGCGCATGGCCGAGGAGGATTTGGCTACGGTCGGTGATGATCCTCTGAAGCTGGCTGCGACGCGGGGTGAGTATCGCGAGATTCAGTGGGTCAATCGCGACGCGTTGAGCGAGCCCGGCGTCGCCAGTGGTGCGATTGCTCTTGACGATGGTGAGTTCACAGGTCAGATGCGACGGATCGATGCCATGCAGACGCCGGGTCGTGCAGGCGAGGCGGCGCTCCGCGTGAGCAAGTTGCAAGAAACGGAAGACACCCTTTACGCGGTGACCGTTCTTGAACGAACCGAACTGAGCCTGCGCGTTGGCATCGCTATGTGGCGCAAGCAGTCGTTCGACGCGTGGTGGTTGGGAGTGCGTTCCTCGATGGTTGCCGATGCCGTCCCCCCGATGAGTTATCCGCCGCTTTCGGCCGGATTCGAGAAGAACAAAAACGTCGGCGGCTGTTTGCCAGACGAATGGACGCCTCTTGCTGGAGTCCCAACACCGCGATACCAACATAGCGCTGTCTGGACCGGCTCAGAGATGATCGTGTGGGGCGGTTACGGCTACGAGGGATACCTAAGTAGCGGTGGGCGATATAGCCCGGCGACTGATACCTGGACGCCAATGACCGAGCGCGAAGCGCCCACTCCGCGGTATGGGCACACCGCAGTCTGGACGGGGGTAGAGATGATCGTCTGGGGACACGTCGGGAGCGCTGGCGAGCAAACGAACGGCGGGCGCTACAGTCCCCAGTCCGACCGCTGGTCTGCGATCCCAATCGCGCCGATCGAGGACCGTCAATATCACACTGCGGTATGGACGGGCTCAGAGATGATCGTCTGGGGCGGCAGCTTTTATGCTTCGGGCGGATACGGCTATTCGGCCTGGGGTGCTCGATTCAACCCGACCACAAATAGCTGGAGTCCGGTTACGCCAGCGAACGCACCGTCAGGCCGTATGTATCACTCTGCAGTGTGGACGGGAACTGTCATGGTGATTTACGGCGGCTACGCCAGTGGGAACCTCGCAGACGGCCGAAGTTATGATCCTTCCTCCGATACTTGGGTCAACCCCTTTATCTTTCGCTACCAGGAGGATGGACGATACGGCCACGCTGCTGTCTGGACGGGCAGCGAGATGATCGTCTGGGGCGGCTGGGGCAACTCCCCCTGCTGTAACCCTTGGATGAACTCCGGATTTCGATATGACCCAGTTTCTGGAGCGACATCATCGGTCTCGCTAGTTGGCGCACCATCTGGTCGCTACTTTCACACTGCCATTTGGACTGGCACCGAGATGCTGATCTGGGGTGGTGAGAATGCCGGCGCCACGGGTGGCCGGTACTCGCCTGCGACGGATGCGTGGCGCAGCATCGACACGTACCTCTCCCCGATTGGTTGGCGCTATCACACTGCAGTGTGGACAGGTCGCGAGATGGTCGTCTTTGGCGGGTACACCGGCAATTACACCTACAGCAACACCGGCGGCCGATACGATCCGGGATCCGACTCATGGCGCCCGACCAGCACTGACACACCTGGTGTGGGCCGACGAGATCACTCGCTGACATGGACCGGGACGGAACTCATCGGTTGGGGCGGTTTCACCGGATCCAGCGCAACGTCCGCCGGCTTCCGCTACACGCCCTCAATTGACTCATGGGAACCAACAACCAGCGACAACGCACCGTCGCCACGCTACAACCACACCGCCACCTGGAGTGGTGACGTGATCTTTGTGTGGGGCGGTGAGGACCCTGCGCGGTTACGAACCGGTGCGATTTACTCCCCTATCAGCGATACCTGGACAGCTAGCACCACGGCAGGGGCGCCGTCGGCGCGCACAGCGCATACGGCGATCTGGTCCGGCACTGATTTCGTCGTCTGGGGCGGGAACGGCGACCAAGATCTGCGAACCGGTGCTCGCTATCGGCCATACACCAACACTTGGAGTCCAACCACGCTCTCGAACGCGCCTACTGCACGCTCGAGCCACACTGCCATTTGGACCGGCTCGAAGATGATCGTGTGGGGCGGCGATCTCTACTCGAATACCGGTGGCCAGTACGACCCCACGCTCGACACGTGGCAGCCAACATCAACGGTCAATGCCCCAGTCGCTCGGCAAAAGCACTCCACCACCTGGACCGGCTCCGAAATGATCGTGTGGGGCGGAAGCAACGGTCCAACGAGCCTCAACGACGGTGGGCGGTACTCCCCCACTGCGGACACATGGGTCCCGACCTCACTTCAAAACGCCGCAGGCTCACGGTCGCGACATACCGCCGCGTGGTCTGGCAAGACCATGATTGTTTGGGGTGGAAACAACGCGGGCACGCGCGTTGGCACCGGTAGCAAGTACATCCCCACCACCGACACGTGGCAGACAATCGAAGAAGCTCACGCACCGCGCGCGCGCAGTGACCATCGCGCTGTGTGGACCAACAACCAGATGATCGTGTGGGGCGGTTATGCGCCGGGGCCCAGCGGCGAAGAGGGCTACCTCAATTTCGCGCGCGCCTACTGCGCCTGCGGCACGAGCGACCTGACCTGCGACGGACAGGACCAAGACTGCAACGGCCTCTTCGACGATGGCTTCATCGGCGGCGCTACGTCCTGCGGTGTGGGAGCGTGCCTTTCCTCCGGCGTAATCTCGTGTCTCGCCGGCGTCGAAACCAACACCTGTGTCCCACTCCCAGGCGCGCCTGATGATTCGCTCTGCAATCTGATCGACGACGATTGCGACGCATCCACTGACGAGGACTTCGCCCCGCAGGTCACCAACTGCGGCGTAGGTGCTTGTGCACGAATCGGCGCCACCACGTGTACTGCCGGCGCGGTGACCGACTCCTGTGTGCCCGGCACCGCCGCCGCTAACGACGCGACATGCAACGGCATCGATGAGGATTGCAGCGGACTCGCCGACGAGGACTTCGCGTCGCAGGCAACGAGCTGCGGTGTGGGTGCGTGCGCGCGTAGCGGCGCCACATCGTGCCTTGATGGCGCACTCGCGGATTCGTGCTTGCCTGGCGCTCCCGCACCGAACGACGCGACATGCAACGGCATCGACGAAGACTGCAATGGCCTCGCCGATGAAGACTTTGCCCCGCAGGCGACAGGTTGCGGCGTTGGTGCTTGCGCACAGACCGGTTCCACTTCCTGCACCGGCGGCGTGACCGGCGATTCCTGCGTGCCCGGCACCCCGCAACCAAACGACATGACCTGCAACGGCATCGACGAGGACTGCAGCGGATTGGCGGACGAAGACTTCGTTTCGCAAACAACGAACTGTGGCGTTGGGGCATGCCTGCGCTCCGGGTCGACTTCTTGCACAGCCGGCACCGTTTCAAACTCCTGCGTACCGGGAACGCCAGCAGCCACGGACGCGACGTGCAACGGCATCGACGAAGACTGCAGCGGCGTCGCCGACGATGACTTCCAGCCCACGCCAATTAGTTGCGGGATTGGCGCCTGCACACGAACCGGCTCAACCCAATGCGTCAACGGCCAGTTCCGCACCGATTGCACGCCGGGCGCACCCGCGCCCAACGACGCAACGTGCAACGGCATCGATGACGACTGCGATGGATCGATCGATGAGGATGGCGCGTGCTTGAACTCGTTCCTGGATTCCGACGGTGACGGTTTTGGAAACCCGGCGAGCGGGCTGGTGGAGTGTTGCGGCCCAGGACCTGGCCGCGTGTCCAACAACCTCGACTGCGACGACTCGAACGCCGCCGTGTGGTCGGTGCCAGGCGAGGCGCTTCAGTTGCAGGCGTCGGGCGCCACGTTGACGTGGGTCGCCCCGCTCACGGCCGGCGGAGCGGTTGGCTCGTTGCGGTACGACACGTTGCGGTCTGCAAATCCGGCCGACTTCGGCGCGAGCGCGGTGTGCGTTGAGAGTTCGGGCAACGACACGGTGTCGGTGGATACGGTTGTGCCTGCACCACAGTCGTTGGCGGCGTATCTCGTGAGGGCGCGGAACGCGTGCTCGAGTGGCGTTGGGACGCTGGGTAGAACTTCGGCGGGATTGGAAAGGAGCGGACGGGCTTGTCCGTAAGTACTGCGAGGCTAGGTGTGGGTGGGTCGGATGGTTTGATTGACGCCGACCCATCTTTGTTGACGCTTCGCGCTGAAGGGGGACCGCGGATGAGGAAACGTGTGGCGTTGATCGTTGCTGCGATGTCGATTTCGACTTTGGCTCTCGCGAGTCAACCGGGGCAGCCTCTCGATTGCAGCGATTGGGTGTTTCTCGAGCCTGGGCTGCGTTGCGAAACGCTGGTCCCCTTTCCTTGCATCACCGCTCCCTCGCTCAATCCAGGCCCTGAGTGCTATGCCGGGACTAACGCGCGCGCCATCGACAACACAGGGGCGCTGCTTCGTCTAGTCCAGCCGGACTCATCCCGGACGGTCTGTGGCTCGTCGTTCACGAACAGAAATGAGATCTGGGAGTTTCGCGGTGAGACGCAGCGACTCCTGGCATATCTAGATGAGAGGTGCGTGACGAGTTCGCCCCTCCGGATGGACCTCCTAGGGCTCGAGGGCCTGAACGCCGGAGATCACTCCTACGGCGTCGTATTCGACCCGATCTCCGGGCGCTTAATCTTCGGAGCAAATCCGTTGTGTGTTGGCTGCCCGCCGTCCGAGGACTACAGGGGTGGAACACTCCTCGCTATCTCGGGCTTTGCAACGCTCCACGAAGTCGCGACTACCTACAGCACGGAGCAAGCGGTGTTCGAGTTTCGCGCACCAGTGCAACCGCTTGGGTTCGCAGGTGTCGACCACTTTGATACGTATTGGGGAGCTCTGACGCAGCCGCTCGATCTGTCAAATGCTCATCCGCTCCAGTGTGCATACTCAAGCACACCAACGAATCCCGGCGACTACTTGACGATCGACGTGCCTGTGCCGAACCCCGCTCCGGGCGAGGCAAACTACGTCCTCACCTCGGTGACCTATCAAGGCCAAACTCGTGCAGGCCGCAAGGCAAGCGGTGGCCGACTCACCGGTCGTGACGCGTCACGCCTTCCCGCATGCGTGCAGGAGTAGCGGATGCGAATCGCGCTGGCTTGGTTATATTTCATCTCCGCTACTCGCGCTCTCGCCACCTCCCCCGGCTAACCCCTCGTCTGCAGCGATTGGATCCTGCTCGAACCCGGCCACATCTGCACCGTCATCTCCCCCATCGGCACACTCCCACCCGATTCCCCATGGCTAGCTCGCGGCAGCAACACGGCTGTCGACAACGACGGTCGCGCGCTCATGCCTCGCGCCAACTGGACCGCCGACACACAGGCCCGGCAACTCGATCTCTACGCCCTCGACGGAACCGCCGAGACGCTCGTCGCATGTATAGAGGACAGATACGCGGCGGCACCTGGCGGCACCAAAGACCAAGCGCGCGCCACGAGCTGCACGATTGGCGTCAACTGCGGCGGCACCGACAACTGCGGGAGCCTCACCGGAATCTACCGCGCTCGGCAAACCCTTAGCGCGGGGCTGTGCGAAGAATGCGGCAACCCGACAGGATGCAAACTCAGTGCGGCGCCTGACTCAACGTCGCATCGCCCTCTACAGATGGTTCCGGGTTGGGCGCGCTCGCGACCTGAGGCGGCGGCATAGGTTTCCAACGCGACTGCCAGTCGTTCCATTCTTCGACCTTGTCGGAGTTCTTCTTGAGCCACTTGGCGACGCCTTTCTCTCCCAGCGGAGCTCGCAGTGAGAAGATCATCGCCTGAGTGAGGTCTAGTCGACCGAGTTCTGAGAAGTAGTTGTACAAATGTCGCCGCCAAAACGAGTCCGCTGCAAATTCTGGAGGCGGCGGCGCGCTCTCGTCATCGGATTGATGTGCGTCCGCCATTTCAATCGCGAAATTCGCTAGCTTGGTGATCGACTCGGCCATGAACTCGGAGTTTGTTTGGTTTTTGTGTTCTTCGAGTTGTCGCCCCGCGGCGAGGAGTCCGAGCATCAAGTTTGCAGCACCCCAGGATGGATCTGCGCCCAACTCATCGCTATCGACGTTGAGGGTGATCTTCGAACCGCCCGCCGAGTGTGTCACCCCCGTCATCAACAGGTCCCACGCGCGATTCGTGGATCCGGCTGCGTTTGAAGGATCCTTTGTGACCGCCGCGTAGCGCAGCAATGCAAGTATCGCCTGCAGCCTCAGACCCACCTCGTCGGCTGCAGCCGCGATTCCCGCCCAGGCTGCTTGGTGATTCGGTCGGTATTCCAGGTCGAGTTGGAATGGAGCGATTGATTCAAGCCATTTCTGTTGCCTCACAAGACAGGCTCCAAGATTGAAAGACGCGTTCGCATCGTTGGGATCGATCGCCAGTGCTTTGCGAAACTCGGCTTCGCCCTCGGCGAAACGTCCCTGGGAATCAAGCGCCGTGCCGCTCATTTCGTATAGACGAACTTTGATCGCACCCGGCTTGATCAGCGCCGTCATGACTTGGTCGAGTGCTGCGTCGTACTGCTTGCTCGCATTCAGGCTGTAGGCCAACTCGTAGTTCGCCTCCGGGTCGTTGGGGTCGAGCGCGAGCGCTCGCTTGTACAACTCGATCGCGCCGGCGTAGTCCCGTTGATCGTGTTTGACGATTCCTTGATCGACAATCGACTTGACCTCATCGGGCGCCGCTGCGAAGGCGTGGACTGCGCTCATGACCAGCACCGCGACAAGGATCTTGACTTGGCTCACCGTGCCCCCCTTCTGGGCCTGAACGTGAACTCGAGGTGGCTGTTACGGGAACCCACACTCGGTTGCTTTCGGAGCGAAGTCTAGGCGGCGCCCACGAGAACTGAATTGACTTAGGTCGCGTGGCGCTGAGGCTTCCCCGCGCGCGGTGCGGCGGGTGAGTTGCTGATTGCGTTCGCAGGGATCGTGACGGCCAAAGTGGATGCTGCATTCGGGACGATCGTGGGCAAAGCGCTCGAGCCGCTCGCGTCGGGGGTGGGGACGATTCGTGTGCTGGTGATGCCGAGGTGGGCGATTTCCTGTGTGGCGTGCCGCGAACGGCACGCCACACCGATCACCACTCAGATCCCACTCACATCCTCGACACCTAACCCGAGGTAGATCACCTTCGGCTCGGCTGGATTGAACGCAAAGCTCGTCATCCGATCGTAGGAGTTGTGCGTGGTCGACACGGCACCGGTCAACCCATCGACCTTGTAGATGTCGGTGCCGTAGTTGTCGAAGCTGGTGCCGAAGATGAAGTACAGCGCGTTGGCGTCCACGGGGTCGACCGCCATCGTCGGCCCGTTGATGATCACGACATCGGCGGACCGATCGACGATCGGTTGGAAGCTGAAGCCGCCGTTGCGCGAAACATAGATGTGCCGCCCTTCGGAGGGCGCACCGGCATCCGATTCGGCCAGGTTGAGCCCCATGGCGTAAACCGTTTGGCCGTCCGTTGGCGCGACGACCAGGTTGAAGACGTTGGCGCGGCCATCGTCGGCAAAGCCGGTCGACGGTGTCCAGGTCTTGCCGCCATCGACGGTGACGAACGCGCCCGAGACGGCGCTGCCGACCATGGCGTGATCGAGATTGTTCGGATCGAAACTCACGCGATAGACCAGGCCGCTTTGCACCGGAGGTGCCACACCCAGGGGCGACCAGTTCACGCCGGCATCGGTCGATTCCCACAGAGCGCCGGCCTGATCGCCCAAGCGGACACGCGCGCGGTCGGCGCTATCGGCGGCAAAACCGTAGACCGTGAGTGCGGGTGACTTCAACGGCGTGAGCTGCGTGCCGTCGATGCGCAGCAACTCGCTGCCGCCATCGGTCCACGCGAAGGCGCGTGCGCCGACCCCTTTCACCAACTGGCCCGGCTGCAACGAGGTGCGATTCCAACGGGCAAACGGCGCGAAGCGGCAGCCGGCGTCGTTGGAGATCAAGAGCGTGGTGTCTTGTAGCGCGATCAACCGATTCGGGACGTCCAGCGCTACCAGACCGGTCGTGTACGAAATGCCCTGCAGCGGACGCGCGAGCGGCGCGAGCGTTCGACCTTCATCGCGTGTGAAGGTCACCGCGGGACGTCCCGAGACGACGCGACAGGCCGGTGCTTGCCATACCGACGGCGCGGCCGCCAGGGAAGGCACGATCAACGCAACAGCAACACTCAATCCGGAAACAAGTTTGCGGCATGACAACATGGAGTAGCTCCTTGATGGACGTGGCGACACCTTGCAGAGTCCCCTGCACCGGTCTTGAAACGCGCGACGGGCGGTCTACGTTTCGCGGTGCAACGAAAAAATCGTGCGAGATGTTGATCCCAACCCTGTCGACGCGCACGTCAGCGGCGAAAGTTATTGAGTCGCTCGATCTCCCCGCGGGTCCGGCACGCGGACGACAAAACGCACGTCACACACATATGCGACACGCACAGGTGCACAGCCTGTCGTAAGATGCGCGCGGCGTTGGGTTGATCGCACCCGAATCCCGTTTGCGACGAGTCAACGTTGACCGACCCCGAGCACATGTGGGCCAGGCATGGTGCGCCATGTCTGGCCCGCATTATTTCGTGGCTGTTCGTACCGCCCTGGGAACGCGTCGGGAACTCACTTCACTCATCACCAAAGTTTCGCGATACTCCTACCGGCGCAGTCGATCAGATTTCGACGATCTCTGTGGGAGCAACGGATGACACTCAAGCGATTGGCGATTGCGGTCGCGATCCTGGCCGCGGCAGCGGTCTTCCTTGCCACCTACAGCGGGTGGAGCGATGCAGCCCTTCACGCCTTCAAGCCCAAGACCGTTCGGCCCAAGGCTCCCGCCGGGTCGCCGGAGGCCCTTTCGATACTGGCCGGCAGTTTCGATGCCGAACTCGAGTTTCGTCGCGATGGGTCGACTCCTCTGACAGGCAGCGCCATTGAGACGCGCGAGGTAACGGCCGACGGACGATGGCTGGTCCGGCGGCTGAGCGGAACGCTGGACGGGAAGCCGTTCGAGGCGATCGGACTGGTGGGCTTCGATACACAACGGGGGCGATTCACCGGGACCTGGACCGATACCAGACTGGGCGCGTTGGTTCTGTTCGATGCCGCCTATAGCCCAGAAAACCTCAGGATGGCGGGGACATTCCGGCCGGCAGCGTCATACGGCACTGGACAATTGAGCCGATTCGAAGAGGCGCTGACCCAGGACGGCGCTGGGACGCTTGAAATTAGCGAGACCACGGCCGGGGGTCCAAGCGTGGTGGCGCTGCGGATCGTGTACTCCCCCCGTGGGTAGCGGCCAACCCAACCGCGGCCGAAGGCAAA
This sequence comes from uncultured Acidobacteriota bacterium, assembly GCA_964484415.1. GTDB lineage: Bacteria > Acidobacteriota > Polarisedimenticolia > J045 > J045 > JANNUT01. The sequence continues at coordinate 9,616 of CAZAHQ010000076.1, forward strand.
AAAATTTCCGCGCGGAACATCCAATCCACCTACGTCCGCCGTATCTGCTGGCGATGATTCCCCACTCGCAGCCCATGTCGCAGGATGACTCGCCAGGGACGACCCCGTCGTTGGACCTCTGGTTGGCCGCTACGAAGCGCGGCGACGAGTCGGCCTTTTCCAAACTCTATCAAGCCACCAGCGGGCGTGTTTTCGGCCTGGCGCTGAAGGTCCTGCGAGACAGAGCCGCGGCGGAGGACGTCACCTGCGAGGTGTTCACGCAGCTCTGGCTGAAGGCGGCCGACTTCGATCCGATCAAGGGTTCAGCGATTGCGTGGATCCTTACGATGGCGCGCACTCGAGCGATCGATCGGCTGCGCAGTTCCGACCGGATCGCGCGGCGTGAAGAGGTGCTGGATACCAACTGGGAGCTGCCGTTTGGCGGCCCCTCGCCCGAGCAGAAGAACATCGACGACGAGCGTGCCGCGCTCGTGCGCCGTGCGCTGGCATCGTTGCCGGCCGAACAACGTGAAGCAGTTACCGTGTCGTTTTTCGGGGGGTTATCGCACAGTGAAACCGCGGAAGCGCTCGGCGCTCCGCTCGGCACTGTGAAGACAAGAATTCGCGCTGGCCTCTCAGCGTTGCGGCGTGAACTGGCCGGCAACGAAGGAACACTCGCATGACGACGCATGGCTCCAACGACCGCTACTGGCGTGAGTGCGCGGCTGGGCATGTTCTCAGCGCACTCGACCCCGGCACGGCGACCGAATTCGAGTCTCACCTGCGGGACTGCCCGACATGTCGCGCCGAAGTCTCCGCATTGCGCGAGGTGGTGGGTGAACTCGGATTGGCGGCCCCGTCCGTAACGCCGCCTCCTGCGGTGTGGAATCGGATCGCGACACAACTCGAGCTGAAGAGCGCCAACGCGCCGATTGAATCGGTCGGCGTTCAACCTTGGAAATCGCCGACGGCGTCACAGCAACGGGAAGATCTGGTGTTCGTACGCGGAAGCGACTCCGAGTGGGAACCGACGGCGCTGCCCGGTGTGCGATTCCGACGGCTGTTCACCGACGAAGCGAACGACAAGATCACGATGATCGTGCAGATGGACGCCGGAGCGAGTTATCCCGCGCATGTGCATGCCTCGCCTGAGGAGTGCTACGTGATCTCGGGCGATTTGATCGTCGGGGAGAACGATGTCGTGATGAAGGCGGGCGATTATCAACACTCTGCTGGGGGAAGCCGGCACAAGCGGCAGTGGACCAAGGGTGGCTGCACACTCCTGATTGTTTCGTCACTGCACGACGAGTTGGACGAGCTAACCCGCTAGGCTGCGGCTCGGCGATTAG